>JBCDHV010000125.1:0-8877 GCA_038749615.1 Bacteroidota bacterium | reverse complement strand
GCGGCTTCGGCGGCTAGAGCGGCTGGGCGCGACATCGGGTGGGGCTCGTCGAGAGGCATGTGCCGGAACGTGAGCCGGACCTGTTGCGGATGCGCATCCTGCACGCGCCGGATGGTTTCGTAGATCATCGTGCTGGTGGGGCACTCGTAATCCCCGAACAGCTCGACATCCAGTTTGGCATTGGGCTCGCCATAGGTGTGACCGGCAGTGCGGTTGCGCGGCAGGGCCCCGTCGCCAAGCGTCTGGTCGTCTTCGTTGATCGGGCGGGGCCGGCCGGCGGCTTTGCCGAACAGCCACTGCTGCCACGTCAACTGCAGCTCCAGGCAGTCGCGGTCTGGGAAGCGGGTTTCGCGCGTCTGGGTGTAGTTGAGCAGGGCAACTAGCAGCACGCCCCCCACCGTATTTCCGACGACGACAGCCGAGAAGAAGTAGGCGAAGCTGTCCAGGCCGGCGAGGCCTTGGAAGACCAGGTAGAACACCTCGCTTGCGCCGATGATGCAGTGGAATAGATCGGCCGTTGGGACGAGGTACATGATGACGTAGACCAACAGCAGCCGGGTGATCGTGTCCCGAGCCGCGTGGACGAGCCACACCATGCCGGCCACCAGCCAGCCGGCGAAGAAGCCCTTGATGAACAGCGTGCTCCAATCGTACTCAAGCGCGTGGAAGCTGATTTTGCGCGCCATCTCGGCCGCTTCGGGCTCCAGGACGGAAGTTGTGGCCAGCACGTACGCAATGATCGCCGAGCCAATCACGTTGGCGAAGAGGACGACGCCCCAGACTTGCAGCAACAACGGAATGCTCGCGATGCGGGTGAGGACGAGCGTGACCGGTGTCAGCGTGTTCTCCGTAAAGAGCTGGTAGCGCCCCAACACGATGAACACGAAGCCAATCGGGTAGAGAAGATTGCCGAGGAGATCGGCGCTTTCCGGTGAGGCTTTCGCCATGACCGTTGCCCGGGCCAGAAACGAGAGTCCAATCGACAAGCCGGCTGCGATACCGCTCCAAAACAAGAGCCGGTTGCTGCGGCCAAATTCCTCGTCGGCCGTTGCCGTAATGCGCTGGAAGATCTCATCGGTCGAGAACATGTCCCGGATGGCGTGTCCAGCAGCGGGGGCACCAGATTCAGACGTATCGAGAAGGTCGCGTGATATCTTCATGTAGACGTGGGCCGTGAGAAAAGCAGGCGGGGCAGGCCAGGGAAGGGAAATGCACAGGGGAGAGGGGAAAGTGTGCTATGGGATGGGCCGGCGGTTGTTCCGCGAGGCTGGTGCCACGCGGAGGTGGAGAGGGGGATACGTCGAGAGGTTGAAAGGAGGGGGGAACAAGAGGAGATGCTTGGCTGAACGCCAGAGAATCTGCACCAGGTCAGGAAAACCCAGCCCGCTTCAGCTCGTCACTCACCAATCCACCTTTGCCCCTGTCGCCTTCTCTACTTGAGCAAAGCGAATAAAACCGCAGGCCCAGCAGTACGCTCGTTACGGCCAAGCCGCTCACTAAGCCCCACCACAGGCCCTGGCCGCCATAGCCGAGGGGGAAGCCAAGCAGGTAGCCAACCGGGAAACCGATGCACCAGTAGCCGAAGAAGGCCAAGAGCATCGGCCGGCGGGTGTCCTTGTAGCCTCTGAGCGCGCCGGCAGTGGTCGCTTGAAGGCCATCGAAGATCTGGAAAAAGCCGGCGACGATCAGCAGGGAGGTCGCGAGCTCGGTGACGCGCGGCTCCTCGGCCGGGTTGAGGTACACCGCAACGACCAGCTCGGGAATCGTCCAGAACAGCACGGCTGTCATCGTCATGAAGCCGACGCCCAGCCCGATGCCGGTGAGGCCGGCCGCGCGGGCCTGTTCCTCGTCGCCGGATCCGAGGGCGTGGCCGACGCGCACCGTCGTGGCCAACGAGAGACCGACCGCCACCATGAAGGTCAGTGCAGCAGCGTTGATCGAGACTTGGTGCGCCGCCAATACCTCTGGGCTCACGAGCCCCATCATCATGGCCGTCGCCGAAAACAGAAACACCTCGATACCGAACATGACACTGATCGGCCAGCCCACACGGAAGAGTTCCTTGAAGACGGATGGGTCTGGCCGGCGAAGGTCCCGAAACACATGTAGCGCGCGAAGCTCGGGTTGCCAGAGCACGTAGCCGGCTGCACACAGAAACGACGACCAGAACACAACGGCCGTCGCCCATCCCGTGCCGACGAGCCCCAGCTCGGGCAAACCAAATTTGCCAAACATCAACCCGTAATCCGCGACCGCGTTAACAGCGAGAGCGATCAGCGCAATGATCATGACTGGGCGAGGCCGCGCAAGGCCTTCCAACAAACTACGCAAGGCCGCGAGCCACATCGCCGGCAAGAACCCCCACGACACGGCCAGCAGATATCCTTGGGCCAGCGAAACCACCTCCGCCGGCTGCCCGATCCAAAGCAGAAACGGCTCGGCGTTGCGGAGAAGCAGCGTGATCGGGAGCCCGATCAGCGTAGCGAGCCAGAGGCCTTGCCGGCCCGTCCGTCCGATTTCGCCCGTCTTGCCGGCCCCGCGGGCCTGCGCCGTCACCGGGCTCACCGCCGCCACGAGGCCCATCCCCACGAGGAAGCATGGGAAGAACACCGCGCCGCCCAACGCGATGGCCGCCAGATTCAGCCCGCCGAGCCGGCCAACCATCACGGTATCGGTGAACCCGAGGCCGACCTGGGCCAACTGGGCAAGAATGAGCGGGCCCGCGAGAGCGAGCGTGGCACGGACGTTATCCAAGCGGGGCGTTTAGCGTTGATGCTAGGGGTGATGCGGCAGAAACCAAGCCTCGGAGCGCTGTAAACTAAAGCGTTAGCGCGCCTTAGATTCGGTTGTGCGCTAGTTGAACGTGTGAAAAAGCCTTGCTCTGAAATCCGAGGCCGGCTATCCGCATTCAACACACCTCTGTTCCCATCTCCTGCCCACCACGTCGTTTTCCCCAAGCCCCATGTCTACCATCGACCTCTCGGTCGTGATCGTCAACTACAACGTGCGCGAGTTCTTGGCGCAGGCGTTGCGGACGGTCGAGCAGGCGTGTGCCGGCTTGGACGCTGAGATCTTCGTGGTCGATAACAACTCAGCCGACGGATCTGTAGCGATGGTGCGGGAGCGGTTTCCGAACGTGTGCGTGATCGCCAACACCGAGAACGTAGGCTTCGGCCGGGCCAACAATCAGGCGATGCTTCGGGCGCGGGGTCGGTACCTGATGATCCTCAACCCGGACACCGTCGTGCAGGAAGACACGTTCCGCACGATGATCCGGTTCATGGAGGCGCATCCGGATTGCGGGGCCGTCGGGTGCCGCATCTTGAACCCGGATGGCACTTTTGCCCGGGAGAGCCGGCGCGCATTTCCCTCGCCTGACGTTGCGTTCTACCGGATTTCAGGCCTGAGCCGGCTGTTTCCGAAGAGCCGGCGGTTCGGGCGCTACAACCTCACGTATTTGCCCATCGACCAGGTCGCGGAAGTCGACGCGCTCAGTGGAAGCTGTATGCTCGTGCGCCGCGCGGCGCTGTGGGTTGGTCAGGCGCGTGCCGCTGAGGCAGGCACGGACCCGGACACGCTGACGCCATGGCCGGCACCTGGCCAGGCGCTTCCGTATCCCGATCCTGCGGACGGCGGTGCTGGGCTGTTCGACGAGGACTTCTTCATGTATGGCGAAGACCTCGACTGGTGTTTCCGCATCAAGGAGGCCGGCTGGAAGATCTACTACACGCCGGACACGCAGATCATCCACTACAAGGGGGAGAGCACGAAAAAAGGGGAGCTGCGATACGTACGGCTCTTTTACGGGGCGATGGCGCAGTTCGTCCAGAAGCACTTCCACGACCGCTACTCACGGCTCTTTGCCGGCATGCTGCATGTTGGAATTGGCGTCCGGGCCACGCAGACGGTTCTGGGGAACTGGGCGAAGCGGGTCCGGCAACCTCTGGCCGAGTGGGTGCTTGCGTTCGCCGTGCTGTGCGTCGTCGCGAAGGTGCGATCCTTGCCCGTCAACTTCTCCTTCTCGCCGTTCTTCTACTACGCCGTCGCACCCATCTACGCGCTCGTAATCACGACGAGTATCGGTCTGTTCGGCGGGTATCGCTCGCGCCGCCGCCGGCGGGTTCGGCCGGCCGTGTTGGGGGTGACCTGGGCGTTTCTGGCGACGGTCGTTGCGTCATTTTTCGTCAAGTCGGTCGCGTTTTCACGGATCGTCGTGCTGGTCGGGTATGCGCTGGCTGGGGTGGGAATTGTCGTGCTGCGGTTCGTGCTGGCTGAGCGAAGCGAGCGGCGGATCGGCCGGCGGCAGGCCGTGGTAGTGGGTCCGCCGGAGGAGGCACAGGCCTTTCAGAACCACCTGGTCGGTCTTCGGCAAGCCCCGCTCGATGTGATCGGATTCGTCTGGGACGAGCCGCTGGTCCGGGCCGCTCCTGTCCAGACGGTGCCGCGTCTGGGAGGACTGAACCAGATTCGGGACATCGTCCGGTTGCAGCACGTCGACGACCTCGTGTTTCCCGCCGAGGGGGTGCCGAATGGCGTCGTGCTCAAGTTGCTCCGCGAGTTGAACGACCTGAGTGTCGACTTTAAGATGCTCGCCGAGGGCCGGGAGCACGTGATCGGCAAATCCTACATTGGGGCGCTCACCGATGGCCCGTCCGTCGTCGAGGCCGAGTCGAGGATCCATCTGCCTCGGTCGCGCATGGCCCGCCGGCTCGCCGATGTGCCCCTGGCGCTTCTTGGGGGGCTAGCCGGCGTGTTCGTTCGCTGGCCGGCTCCACAGGCCGGCACACCGCGCGCTCGGTTCGTCGAGTTGTGGCAGCATGTGCCGAGCGTCGTGACGGGCCGGCGCGCGTTGGTCGGGTACGATCCAGCCGGCTCGTTCATTCCGCCTCCCGAATGGGGCATCGAAGAAGGGGCCTCGCCGATCCTCTCCGATGCAGAGGCCGTCTCGGCCAGCCGGCTGCGCGACGCCTACTGGGCGTACACCCAGCGCCAATCGGCCTGGACAGATCTCCGGCTCGTCGCTCGTTGGATCCGGGGCAATGCGTGACGGCAGCGGCACCCAGCCAACGCGCTTGAAATCAGAATCTGCAAATCCATTACCTTCCCACCCCTCTTCCTCTCCAATCGTCCACCGGTCCGCCTCCTTGCACCTCCTAGATTTCGAGAAGCCCATCGTCGAACTCGAAAAGAAACTCGACGAGATGCGCGCGCTGGATGCCAGCGATGAGTCCATCGACCTGACCGAGCAAGTCAATGCCCTTGCCGAGCGGGTGGAGATGCTGCGTGCCGAGGTCTACCGGGACTTGACGCGTTGGCAGCGGGTGCAGATCGCCCGGCATCCTGAACGGCCGTACACGCTCGATTACCTCGGTTTTCTGACGCGCAACTTCCTCGAACTCCACGGCGACCGAGCCTTCGCAGACGATCCCGCCATCGTTGCGGGGCCGGCTCAGTTTCGCGGAGCGCGCTACGGGTATCGGAATCGGACGGTGTTTTTCATCGGCCAGCAGAAGGGCCGCGACACGAAGAACCGAAAGCTGCGCCGCTTCGGCATGCCGAATCCCGAAGGCTACCGGAAAGCCCGCCGGCTCATGCAAATGGCCGCTCGGTTCAATAAGCCCATCGTCTGCCTACTCGACACGCCAGGCGCGTACCCCGGTCTTGAAGCTGAAGAGCGTGGTCAGGCGGAGGCCATCGCCCGGAATTTGTTCGAAATGGCGCGTTTTCCGGTCCCCATCGTGGTGGTCGTGATCGGAGAGGGCGCGTCGGGTGGGGCGCTCGGTATTGGGGTGGGGGACAAGGTCCTCATGCTCGAGAACACCTGGTACTCCGTGATCTCGCCGGAGAGCTGCTCGTCGATTTTGTGGCGCTCGTGGGATTACAAGGAGCAGGCCGCCCGCGCGTTGAAATTGACCGCACAGGACATGATCCAGACGCCGATGATCGACGGAGTCATCCCCGAGCCGTTGGGGGGCGCTCATCGCAACCCGAAAGAGACAGCCGCCAACGTGGGCCAAGCCATCGCGGGCGCGCTGAGCGAACTGGACGCGCTCTCCGGCGACGAATTGGTCGACCGCCGGCTCGCCAAATTCGACCGGATGGGGGAGTGGGTTGTGCGGTCGTGAAAGACGCTGGTACGGGAATTATGACTTGGGAATTATGATTTATGATTGAGAATTATGAAGGGTTACTTGCTCCGTTAGTGCTTACACCAAACACAATTCTCCGACGGAAACCGATCTGTGTGGAACGAGACATCTAAACCGTACCGTTCCTCATAAATCATAAATCCCAATTCATAAATCATAATTCCAACCCTCAGATGGTCTATTACGATTACTACCACCGTGTTCGCTACGGCGAGTGTGACCCGATGCGGGTGGTGTATCATACCCGGTATCTCGATTTTTTCGAGGCGGCGCGGACGGAGGCGTTGCGCGACTTTGGCATGCCGTACGCGGAGTTAGAGGAGGCCGGCGTGCTGATGCCCGTCGTCGAGGCGTCGATCCAGTACCGCCGAAGCGCTCTGTACGACGACCTGCTTCAGATCCGTGCAATTTTCCCCGAAGTGCCTCAGATCCGCGCGACCGTCGACTACGAAGTTCGCCGGATGGTCGATGGCGAGCCGGCCGATCCGATCCTGGTGACGGGGCGGGTCGTGCTGTGCTTTCTGGATGCCGAGCGGCATCGGCCGGTGCGGGCGCCTCAAGTCTTCGTCGATGCCTTCGAGCGGCTCCAGCAATCGATCTCCGAATCCTGAATCGTTTACAAAACAGGCTGCGCGTGTCTTCCGACCCTGACGCTTTTATTCGGGACTTGATCAAGACGGCTCTTGCCGAAGACGTAGGGCCCGGCGACGTGACGACGCTCGCCACCATCCCAGCCGGCACGCCGGCGCAGGCGTATTTCTTGGCCAAGGCCGATGGTGTGCTGTCCGGGCTCGAGATCGCGCGGCTCGTGTTCGAGGCCGTCGACCCGAGCGTAGCGGTGAGCTACACGCTCGCCGACGGAGATGCCGTTATAGCCGGCACGCGCTTCGGGACTGTGGTGGGGCCGGCGCGTTCAGTCTTGGTCGGGGAGCGCCTGGCGCTCAACCTGATGCAGCGGATGAGCGGGATCGCCACGGCGACACGTCGCATGGTAGACGCCACGGGTCCGCACCCGGCACGCATCCTCGACACCCGGAAGACCGCTCCGGGTTTGCGACTCTTGGACAAGCAGGCCGTCATCCACGGGGGCGGGGTCAACCACCGGATCGGCTTGTACGACATGATCCTGATCAAGGACAATCACATCGCTGCAGCCGGCGGCATCGATGCGGTACTCGATGCGGCAAACGCGTATCGCAAGCAGGTTGATCGAAGAGACTTAGAGGTTGAAATCGAAACCCGCACGTTTGCTGAAATCGACCAAGTGCTCGGCTATCTCGCTCGCCACCCTGGCAGCGTCGACCGGGTACTGCTCGACAATATGGCGCGGCGCACCGAAGCTGGTCTCGATGTCACGATGCTCGCCGAAGCCGTCCAACGCATCGACGGCCGGCTACGCACCGAGGCCTCCGGCAACGTCACCCTGGAAACCGTCCCCGCCATCGCAGCCACCGGCGTCGATTTCATTTCCAGCGGCGCGCTCACGCACTCGGTGACAGCGCTGGATATTTCCCTAAAGGTCCAGGTGGGGTGAGGTGTGGCAGGGGTTGCAAGGTGGCAGGTGTGGCAGGGTTTCTTTGCAACACAGCTCCTCCGGTGTGGCACATGTTGCAAGGTGGCAGATGTGTCAGGGTTTCTTTGCAACACAGCCACCCTGCAACACGTGCCACACGAAAGAGCAGATGTTGCATTGTGGCAAATGTAGCAAGCACCTTCAACCACCCAACCACCCAACCACCCAACCACCCAACCACATGCTCATCCGCCTCGTCCGCATGACCTTTGACCCCAGCCGGCTGGACGACTTCCTGGGCGTCTTCGACGAGGCGCAGCCCAAGATTGCGGCGGTCGACGGATGCCGGCACCTCGAGTTGTGGCGAGACGCTCGCTATCCCAACGTTCTGACAACGTATAGCCTGTGGGATTCCGACAAGCATCTGAATGCCTACCGTCACAGCGATCTGTTCAAGACGACGTGGGCCCAAACGAAGCCCTTGTTCGCCGCCCCGCCGGTGGCCTACAGTCAGGTCGTGGAGCGGCCGGCGGTTGGGGGAAAGTCCGGATGATGCCGCTCAAGGGTCCGCATGTGAGGGACTTCCCCTTCGCGCCCATGGCGAATGCCGGACGGTTGAACCGTGGTGACGGCAACTGTGTAGCCGGCTGAATCAATGAATTCGACTTCGTAGGCCTCGTGGTCTCCGTACACAAGAACGATGGTTCCCATGTCACCTGCATGGAGTCCATACTCGGGAATAGCCTCGGTTAGGATAATCACGTCTAGTTCTTCGAAGGAGGGCGTACTCATTGCATCGGTTAGGCAGTTACGAAGCGCGGGCGCGGGTCTGGACTGATGAAGGCCCAAATGGTGCGCAAAGGCAAAAAACCGAAGTGTATCGATAAAATTACACCTTCTACGGCGTAATTGATTCCGTGCGCAGTTTGGCGCACCCCCACCACCGTACCAGATGCAGCATGGTTCAGCAGCTCTTTCTCTAGCGTTTCCGTGTTGGCCAGTTTGTATCCATGACGTGCAAAGAAACGGGCTTTGTGTTTTCCGCGACGATGATGGGGATTGAGAAGGTACCGGTTCAATTTCCCTTCCGGAATCCAGGCATGGGCAGCGTTGGGGAGTGTGTCTGGCCCCTCGGTCATCGCATCGACTCCAGCGCGATGGGGCAGGTGAGACAGCCGCCGGCACTGCAACGGGTTCGGTAGAGGTGGTGCATGC
>JBCDHV010000124.1:0-8888 GCA_038749615.1 Bacteroidota bacterium | reverse complement strand
GAACACCACGTCGAGTTCAGTGGCCGTCATGCCGGGCTCGTAGAGGTCGAGGAGCGCGTCGTAGCGTTCGCCGGCATACCCGAGGGCATCAGCCTTGTCGCGGCTGAGTTGCACGACGGTTTCCAGGTGCGGCGCAAACGCAGAGAAGGCATCGTCGGCTCGCGCGGTCTTCCAAGCGTGCAGCGCCTGCGATGTCGCCCGTGCAAGGTCCGAGACGAGTTGCGTCGGCAGTTTCGTGGCCTGGTCGACATCGCGTCGCGTCACGCGCAGAAGGGCCTGTTCGGCTTTCGAGAGCGAGGTGCCGGCTTCGGCTTCGCTCAGCAAGTCCAGTGTCTCGGCGCTCGTCAGCATCTCGTGCGCCAGCTTTTCGAGCGTGGCGAGTTGCTCGGCCCGGGCATTGGCTGCGCCGGCTGGCAGGTAGGTCTCTTGATCCCACCCGAGCACGGCGATGGCCGCGTTGAGGTCGGCCACTTCGCCTAGCCGGCGTTTCAACCGAGCGAGGGCTGGTGTGGAGGTCATCCTATTCGTGCGTTTGAGTTCGGTTACTGTTCTGCCCACCGGCCGAGCCAAGAACCCAGGAGGCCAAATCCGCCTTGCACGATCAGCGCAAGGACAGCGGCAGGAATCGCGCCTTCGAGGATCAATGCCGTGTCATCGAGGCGGATGCCCGTCAGGATCGGTTGGCCGTATCCTCCGGCTCCGATCAGCGCGCCGAGTGTGGCGGTCCCAACGTTGATGACCGCAGCCGTCTGGATGCCAGCGATGATCGAGATGCCGGCCATCGGGACCAGGATACGCCGCAGCCGTACGCGTTGGGGCAACCCGAGCGCCAGGGCCGATTCGCGCAAACCGACGGGAATATCGGTAAGGCCGGCATGTGTGTTTCGGACGATGGGCAACAAGCTGTACAGAAAGAGCGCTACCATCGCCGGGACTGCTCCGATGCCGAGCAGCGGAATCATGAACACCAGCAAGGCCAGCGACGGAATCGTGTAAATCGCCCCGACCGTCCCGAGAATGACGCGGCCGGCACTCGGCACGACGTACGCGATGATGCCCAGCGGAATGCCGGCAAGAATGGCTGCGAAGAGACTGATCAGGACCAGCCCGAGATGCTCGCCTGTGCGTCTCAGAATGCGCTCCGATCGCGAGGCTACGTCTACGGTTACAGCCGTTCCGGTCAGGTTTTGCACGAAGCCGGCGGCCACTTCGGCCTCAGGCATGCGGTCGATCTTGGCTTGCCGGTTGAGCGCAATCATGCCGTCCTCGCTCAGCGTGCCTTCCAGCTTCAACAGCGCCGCCTCGACCTCCGCCGGCACGTCGTCGCGGTACAAGACGACCGCTTGGTAGGCCGGAAAGTGCCCGAGATCATCGTCGAGCACCCGAAGACCGTAGTACTCGATTTCAGCATCCGTTGAGTAGAGGTCCATCGCGTCGAGCGTCCCGCCGACGAGGCCTCGGTAGGCCAGATCGTGTTCGAGGCCGCGGACGTTGCGGTGCGGAAGCTGATACGCGCGCTGCAGACTCGGCCAGCCGTCGCCCCGGTCCATGAACTCATTGCTGAACCCGAGTGCGAGATCAGGATGCCGGCGCAAATCGGACACCGTACGGATGTTCAACGCCGCCGCGCGCTCCTCGGTCATCCCGAGGGCGTATGTGTTGTTGAAGCCCAGCGGCTCGGTCATCCGGATCCCCGACTCCGCGAGCCGGCGGCGCAAGTCGTCCAGATCGTTGACCGTCTCGCCGGCGAAGAGCTCTTCGATCATCGTCCCGGTGTATTCCGGGTACGCTTGCACGTCGCCTCGGCGCAAGGCTTCCCACAAGAACTGCGAGCCCCCAAGACCGCGCTGATGCGTGACCTCCGCCTCCGTCTCCGCCTCGATGGTGAGCCGCATGATCTCCCCAAGCACCACATTCTCCGTGAACGACTTTGAGCCCACATTGATCGACTGCCCCAACGCAGCCTCCGCGCTAATCAGGCAAACGAGTCCGCACACGATCCACGAGACGCATCGCAATCCACTCATCCTGGCCTCGATTCTTGGGCCTCGACGAATGCGGTCACAAACGCGTCCGCCGGCTTGTCTCGAAAGGTCTTCAGGCTACCTTCCTGGATCGTCTGGCCGGACCGCATCAGAACGATTCGATGGGCGAAGTACTCAGCTTCCGACAGGTCGTGCGTGACGAGCAGCGTGGTTTTCTGGAGCCGGCGGAAGATGTCGCGCAAATCGCGCTGCAAATCGGCGCGCACCATTGGATCGAGCGCGCCGAGGGGTTCGTCGAGAAGCAGCACCTCGGGATCCATCACGAGTGCCCGCATGATCCCGACCCGCTGACGCTGCCCTCCGGACAGCCGGCCGGGATGCCGGCCGAGCGCGTCTGTGGGAAGCTGCACGAGGGCGGCTAGTTCGTCGGTTCGTTCCCGGATGCGTTCTGGGCTCCATCCCACGAATTCGGGTACGAGCGCCACGTTTTCCCGAGCCGTCAAATGCGGAAAGAGTCCGCCTTCCTGGATGACATAGCCCATGCGCCGGCGCACCGCCTCGGCCGTCTCAGGCGTCATCCGCTCCCCCGCTACGTCGACCGTGCCGTCATCCGGCCAGACGAGCCCGATCACACAGCGTAGCAGCGTCGATTTGCCGCAGCCACTCGGCCCAATCAACGCCACTGTCTCCCCCGCCGAGACCGACAGCGACACCCCGTCGAGCGCCACCGTCTTCCCGAACTGCTTCGAGAGGCCTTGAAGGTCGATGGGTGGGCGGATGAGTCGGTGGGTTGGAATTCAAGACGGACGGGCCAGAAATGTAGGCCAATCCCACCCAACTACCCAACCGCTAAACCAGCCGACTACTTCGGCAACACCGAGTTGAACATCAGCGAGAAGCCGGCGCCGTAGGCCGCGCGGACCAGGACAAGATCGAGCGCCTTATGGTACCAGCGCGGGCCTGAGCTTCGGTAGAGCAGCGTGCCGGCTGTGAACGAGCCAAGCATGACCGTTTGCGCAGCATGCCAGCCATCGGTTGCCCCGACGAAGACCGTGGTGGACCCCAAAAACGCCTCGCCTTGAGCCGGATCGCCGTTCCTGTACTTGTTGTCCGTCGAGAGCCGGTAGTCCCAGAAGTCCTGATTGGGCAAGTCGGACAAGATGGAGTTGTCGTAGCGCGTCGAGCTACGGATGGTATCCATGACCCCGTTGGCCGCGCCGGCCAGAAAGAAGAAGCCCATCGACCGGTAGAGCCGGCTGATGTCCGTCCGGTTCGGGTCTTCCCACTCGATTTCGAACGTCCCATCGCCGCGTGCGCGGACGAGCGCTCGCTCGTCGAGCCCGACGTTCGCCACGACCGGCCGCCGCACCGGGCTTGGAGCCGGCAAAGGCCCGACATAGACGAAGTCGTCTGCTGAGGGTATATCGACGAGATTGGGTTGGATGAACTCGATGGTGAGGGTCGAGTCGGTTTCGCTGACCTGGACGTTCCCCTCTGCTTCAGCCCACGCCCGCACGACGGCTTCGTTCTGAAGCTGCGCGTGGGCGGCCGGCAGGAGGAGGATCCAGAACAGCGAGACGATGAGGAGTCGCCAGCTGCACATGGCCGTCTATTTCGGAGGATGAAGGCTAAATACTGTACCTCCATCTCGTCCCACCCAGCCGGCGATGCGGAATTAGTTGGTTGGGCGGGTGAGCAGGACGCTCGCGGAGCGAGCTGTGGTTGGGCGGAACTGGCCGTAACGCTTCTTCCAGTCCCGCCCAACTACCCAACCATTACCCGTCCAACCGGTCCAGGTGCACGTCCATTTGCGGGAAGGGAATGCCGATGCCGGCATCGTCTAGGGCGCGTTTGATGGTGTGAGTGGTCTCTTGCCAGACGTCCCAATATTTCTCTGTCGGGCACCAGACGCGGACCTGCCAATTGATCGAGGAATCGCCGAGGTCAGAGAGAAACACCTGCGGCACGCGGTCTTCGAGCTGGTTCGACACGCTAGCCGCGGCCTGTTCGAGCACGGCGCGCACCCGCTTGAGATCCGCCGAATAGTCTGTCCCCACATTGATGTCTACGCGTCGTACGGGGTGATAGGTCACGTTCTCGATTGTGGCACCGAAGATGTTACCGTTGGGCACGATGACCCGTCGGTTATCGACGGTGTCAAGGGCTGTCGAGAACAATCCGATCTCATGGACGGCACCAGCTTGCCCGTCGACTTTAACGACATCGCCCACTTTGAACGGCCGGAAAGCGAGCAGCATGACGCCGGCCGAGAAGTTCGACAGCGTGCCTTGCAATGCGAGGCCAATGGCGAGGCCAGCGCCTGCGAGGATAGCGGCGAAGGTCGTGACATCTACGCCAAACACGCCGAGCGCCGCCAAAATGGCGAGCGTGAGGATCGTGTACTTCGTGAGGTTACCGAAGAAGCCGGCCAGCGTGGGGTCGATCCGTTTGGCGACGTTCTTGCTGACCAGCCGGCCAGCCCAACCCGCGACGATCCAAGCAAGAATGAGGAGCAGCAAAACGCCGGCGATCTGCACGCCGAAGTCGACCGCATAAGTAATCCAAGAACCGTCAGAGAACATGGCAGGGAAGGTTGAATGAAGGGCCAGCAGTGAGCTGCCCGGGGTGGTGAGCCGGCCGCGAGAGGACCAGGAGATGCAACGCGAGCAGAGATACACCATTGCGCTAGCAGATTAAGCGTCAGGCCGGTCTCTCTCAACTGGATAGGAAGAAAGGCCACACCACGTTCACATCCTTTTCAGAACCGCAAACATTGACACCCATCCATCAAACAGCCTATTTTTCTGTTCTGCCCGCCCCAAGGTAGAACATCATGATTAGCCAATGTAGCTCAGCTGGTAGAGCAGCTCACTCGTAATGAGCAGGTCAGCGGTTCGAGTCCGCTCATTGGCTCCGGCTAAACGGCAGGTAAATATTAGATTTACGTGCCGTTTTCTTTTGTGGTCGCTCCGCAGCTTCATGCAAGGAAATGCAGCCTCCTGTACAAAACTAGGATCTATGTAGGATCTCCAGATCCTAGTCAGCCGCGAGAGGCAGAGAGTCTAAGCGGTCTTCGGGGAGTCTGATTTCTCGAATGAGCCCGGATGGTGCAGAAAAACGCTTGTGGCAAAAATCCCATGAGCACTTCTCCGATCCCTGAGGACCTTCTCCGCCGGCTGGGCCTCACCTTGCTGCCCCTCGATGGCGCGTCCATCCGCGTGGCCTCGCCCCGCCGGCTCTCTGGGCGGGAGCGCCGCGAGTTGCAGTTTGCCGTGGGTGCGAGCGTCGAGGTGGTTGTTGATGCGAGTGTGGGCGATGGAGCTCGCACACCCGCCGTGCCGGCTCAACCAGTTCAGCCAGTTCAGAGTACAGCCAAGCGGAAGACCCTGGAGTTGTCCGGCTCTGTGGTGCAGCAAGTCGACCGGATGCTGGCGCACGCGGTGAGCGTCGAGGCGAGCGACGTGCACGTCGAACCGTACGAGCACTTCTTCCGGCTTCGCTTCCGGCTCGATGGCGTGCTGCACACGGTGGGTGAACTGCCCTTGTTGCAACGAGCGGCCTTTGTGTCACGGATCAAGGTGATGGCCAACCTCGACATCGCCGAGCGCCGCCGGCCACAAGACGGACGGATGCGGTTCACAACGGAAGGCCGCACGATTGATCTCCGGGTGTCGACGCTGCCCACGCATTTTGGGGAGAAGGTGGTGCTGCGTTTGCTCGACAAGGCCCACCTCGCCCTTCGTCTCGATGCGCTTGGGTTGCAAGGCACAGGACTCGACCTCGTGCGCCGAGCGATTGGCCGGCCACATGGGATGGTTTTGGTGACGGGTCCTACCGGGAGTGGCAAAACTACAACGCTCTACGCGGCACTCAGCGAACGAAATACCGACGACGTGAACGTCATCACGGTCGAGGACCCCATTGAGTATGACCTGCCTGGCATCAACCAGACGCATGTCCGAGCCGACATCGGGTTCACCTTTGCCAACGCGCTCCGTGCCTTCCTCCGCCAAGACCCGGATGTCATCATGGTCGGTGAGGTGCGGGATGCGGAAACGGCCCAGGTAGCCGTCCGTGCGGCGCTCACAGGCCACCTGGTCTTCTCGACGCTGCACACGAATGACGCCCCCTCGGCCGTGACTCGGCTGGCCGATATGGGCGTCGAGCCGTACCTGGTTGCCTCGTCTCTGCGGTTGGTGGTGGCGCAGCGATTACTCCGGCGGGTCTGCACGGCATGCCGGCAGCCTTCGACGCCCTCTCCGCAGGTGTTGACCGAGCTTGGGCTTTCGAGCGTGGCGAACGGCACGTACGTCGAGGGCAAAGGGTGCGACGTGTGCAGCGGAACGGGCTACAAAGGCCGGCTCGCCGTCTTCGAAGTCATGGAAATCAGCGACGACCTGCGCGACCTCATCGCGACTCGCGTTCCGGCTCAACGGGTCCGTGCCCAGGCCGAGTCGGAAGGCCTGCAGTCATTGCGCAGCCTTGCACTCCGCGTAGCGGCCTTGGGAAAGACAACGCTGGCTGAGGTCCTCCGGTGCACATCTTGATGGACTCCTGCACTTTGATGTGGGTCGAAGGAACCTCGGGCGCAAATTTAGGATAGGGTTTGTCGCACCGAAGACAGTCCCTCGTTTTCATGAATGCATCCCAAGGCCCTATCACGGTTATCCTCAGGCGCTACAACGCCGGCGATCAGGAGGCCTTCAACGAGCTAATCCGGCTCGTGTATGTAGAGCTTGAACGGACGGCACGGGCGTACCTCCAGCACGAAAACCAAGGGTTGACGCTCGACACACACGGGTTGGTGCACGAAGTCTATCTCAAGCTCATGAAGGAGCAGGGCATCGTGTGGAATGACCGGAAGCACTTCTTTGTGGTCGCTGCGCGCGCCATGCGGCGCTTTTTGTGCGACTATGCCCGGCGCAAACGGGCCGAGAAGCGAGGCGGTGTGCAAGAACCGCTCACAGTTACAGCCCTGAATGGCCTGCGAGTGGCCGGCGACCGCAATCAGGAAGACGACCTCCACCTGCTGCTCTCGCTCGACAAGGCCCTGAACGCCCTCGAAGAGCACGACGCCCGGCTCACCCGTCTGGTGGAGCTGCGCTATTTCTACGGACTCTCCATCCGCGAGACGGCGGACGTGATGGAGAGCTCACCGGCCACGGTGAAGCGGCAATGGCAGGTCGCCCGGCATGTCCTTCAGGAGGTCTTGCGTCCGTCGTGATTTGTGCGTCTCTATGCTCTACTTTGGGTTGAACACAGCGAACGTGGCGAGCGTCATGCACGCGCGAGCGGAGCCGGTTCAGCTGTGTGCGGACGACCATGGCGTACGCGGCCAGAGCAATAAAGAGTGAGGTCAGCGCGATGCCCATCCGACGTGCCCAAAGGGTGCTCATCCCTCGTTGAATGGCCCCCGCTGCACGAGGAGCTTTCCGTTCTTGCACACGCTTCAGATCTACCGCAAGGGCATATGCATCGGGGTAGCGATCTTCGGGACGCTTGGCCAACGCTTTGAACAACACCCCGTCTAGCCCAACTGGTATGCGCATGGCCTCACGGCTCGCAGCAATACGACTGCCTCCAGCGCAACGGACCGACTTATATCGAGCCTGCCTCGGGGAACGGGTCATGGTTTGGCAAATGGCCTGCTGAACGGCAAACGCAGACGAAGGCTCGGCCTGTTCGAAGGGGTGACACCCAGTGAAGGCTTCGTAGAGTACGATGCCCAACTGAAACACGTCGGTCGCCGGTGAGACTTCCGCCCCGTGCACCTGTTCAGGTGCAGCGTAGCCTGGAGTCATCGGGCAACCGCCTGTTTGGGTCAGTCTGTGATCATCGTCCAGCAGCCGAGCGATGCCAAAGTCGAGCACTTTCACGCTCAAACCATCAACCAGCACATTCGCCGGCTTCAGATCACGGTGGACGATGCCGGCCTCATGCGCATAGCCAACGGCATCGCAGAGTGCCAATGCAGCGGCCAGCTTGTCTTGCGGTGACTTGCTAGAAACGCCAACCGTGAACGGCCGGCCCGCAGCGCGTTCCATGACGAGGTATCCCGTTCCATCGTCCGTCGTGCCGGCGTCATAGAGCCCGACGATCCCGGGATGCTGGAGTGACACGAGCGCCTTGGCCTCGACGGAAAACCGTCCGTAGGGGACGCTGTATCGGTCAATCACCTTGACAGCGACAGGCCTAGAGGTGCCGGCAACGTGCTGCCAACCGGCGAAGACGGTCCCCATACCCCCACGTCCAAGCTCTTGGCCAAGAGTGACAGTCGGGATGTCAGGAATAGGTGGATCTAGTGTGAGGAGAGATGGGGTTAAGTTGAGAAAGCCAGCGTCTGTCGTCTGCGTGAACTGGGTACGTGCGCGTGCGTGGCCAAGCAAGGACGGAAGCAGGCGAAGCCGCTCTGCGAGAGCAGCGTCCGAGGGAAAGGAGTGCATACCGTAACAGGGAAGGCTAGACCGAGACGGGTGGAGGAAGCCTAGCAGTGAGGAGAAGCGTTACAGTAGCGCCAGTGCAGAATAATTGTATTCAGATAAGGGTTAGATTGTTGTAGGACAAAGGGCAATCCCTCGTAGGACCTTGCCTACACACATGTACGTTATGCGCAATCAATGTCCTCTCCTAACCACAAAACAGAGAATTGCCGGCTCACCACCGCCGGCTCCGTCTCGAAGCCCTTCGGCTGCGCCCATGCGCTCGCCCAGCCCGGACCCTCGGCACGCACCCGCCACTGCATCCGCGTGCCCATCGGCACCTACTCGACCAAATAGCCGGCCGCATCCGTGCGTGTCGGATCGCCGACGAGCGCTTGGTGAAACATCGACGGGTTGTCGAGCCAGTCTTCCAAGGCCGGCTGGCTCGTCCACGTCGTCAGTTCGGTCTCCAGCCACGGCTGCG
>JBCDHV010000123.1:0-8917 GCA_038749615.1 Bacteroidota bacterium | reverse complement strand
TCCTGGGGGCCGGTTTCGCGACGTGAATTCGAAGCCCAAATTCATCCGGCGCGGCGCCTACGAACGGATGAGGCTCTCGTCAGACGATTGGTTCATCGATGCCGAAATGATGATCGAAGCCCGCCGGCTCGGTCTCAAAGTCGGCGAGGTGCCGGTGGTGTTTCGGGCCAACACCCGGCCTTCGTTCGTGAAGCCGGCGGCCGTGTGGGAGTTCGTCGGTAACTTGCTCCGGGCTCGGTTCACGTAAATCAGCGCTCACGTCGTGGCCTGCTCCACGGCGCGTTCGGCGGATTCGAGTGCGCCTTCCATGCCGGCACTACCAACCGCTGTGTGGGAGCCGGCGAAGTAGAGCCGCCCGTGCGGGCGCGTCATGGCCGGCACAAAGTCCCGAATCTGCCCCGGCCCAAAATAAGCTTGAGAGCCGCCGGCCCACGGGTCCGTATCCCACGAAACGATCTGGGCGACGTCTACCTCGGTGTCGGGCTGGATCGCTTCCAGAAGGGCCAAGATCCGGCCAGACAGTTCCTCGCGCGGCACGTCATCCAACCGCTCCGCTGCTGCACCGTCTGACCAGGCCATCAGGCTCTGGATCGTGCCGGCATCGTTCAGGAAGGGCGTGATACGTTCGATGTCCGTGTCGGTCCAGATGTCGGGGGGACGCTGGTGCAGTTGCGAGCCGGCTGGGATCAGAAACGCTTGGGTTAGCGCTGTGTAGGGGAGGTGATCGATGGCGTCCCGAATGGGGGCGTCGAGGTCAGCAAAGATGGTCACGTTGCGAAGCGCGGCAAAGGGTGCCGTGATGATCGCCACGCGGCCGGCGTACTCAAACCCGTCGGGCGTGCGTACCACGACACGGTCGCGGCGCTGGCGGATTTCAGCAATTGGGGTGTGGGTGAAAATGGTCGACTCGATGGCTTCGTACAGCGCCTCCGGTAACCGACTGTTGCCGCCGGCGATGCGTGCGTACCTCCCAGCATCCTCACGGCGCAGTTGGGCGTCTCGAAGGGCAGACAGCGTGGACGTGGAGCAAAGTTCGTTTGCGCCGGCCGCCGCTTCGATCAGCGCAAGCTCACGTTCGCTTGCGCCAAGGTCTCGCAGCAACTCGCCGAGGGGGCGGTCGAATTGGGAGGCGTCAGGGCTGGTCCAGGCGGTGGAGGGCTCAAGCGGAAGGAGCTGGCCCAGGTAGCCGTCGAGCAGGTTGATCGGCGTCTGGCCATTGGGCCACGGCGTCAGCGGTTGTCTATCGCGATATCTCAGGGGTTCGCTTGCGGCGCTCGGCACCGGGGTCAACGAAAGCCCTAACCGCTCGCACAGGCCCCGTAGCCGGCTGTTCGATGCCCCGATGAGCCGGCCGCCGGCTTCAGGTTGGCCCGGCAGTTGGTCGAGGGTCCAGATCCGCCCGCCAATTCGGTCGCGCGCCTCCACGATGACGCCGCGAAATCCCTTCTCCTCTAGCAAAAGCGCGGAGTACAGCCCTGCTACGCCTGCGCCGACGATCACGAAATCAAGGGGAAGCTCTTCTTGCACACAAGCCAACGGCGCAGCGGCTAAACCCACGACGGTTCTCTTCAGGAAGCCTCGGCGCGAATACGCTGGTTTCGATATGGGTAGTCGGTCTAGCAAGTCTGGAGACATGCCATTTAGGGCTTTGCTAGGAGTGAACGGGCTACCGGGAGATGTGCAGCAAGGGCGTCAGCTACCTCGAGACCCACGGTACGGTAACCGAGAGCTGTGAGATGGCCATCCAGCCGGAAGTAAAGAGGCTGGTCGCTGCGCTCAGCCGTCTGCTTGATCGTCTCTGTCGTCTCAATCCACTGTACGCTTCGCAGGGAGTCGTGGTTGGCGATATACTGGTTGGCAAACGACAAATCGATATCGTCGGGCAGCGCGCGGCCTGATCCTACCAGTTGGATCTGCTGAGGGATCGAGACGATACTGAATTGAGCCCCCTGTCTATGAATTTCGTCTGCCAAATCTGACAAGAGAGACACGGTGACCTCCAACTGTTTCTGAACGTGAGCTGGGGGAGGAGACCTAAAAAAGTCGGCTCGTGAAGTCGACAAATACAAGCGTGTATAAAGCCAGTCGCTGTTCAGCAGAATTCGTTTCGCAAAGGGAACGATGTGAAGCCGGGCTGGAGACCAGCGTGGGGGAGAGGAGGTGGCGTTGACTGGTTTCTCTGAGCGTTCGCGGTTGGTCATGAGATCGTTGACCAAAAACCCAAGCAAGACTATGTCAGGCTCGTAGCGCGGCAACAACTCTTTCGCAAACCGCAATTGGGACAGTGTGTCATAGCCCATGACGCCGGCATTAATGACTTGGACTGAGATCCCCTTTTCCTTCAGCGTACGCTGGAGATGAGCCGGCCATGTCTCATGTGTCCTCGCGCCCACACCAAAGGTGAATGAGTCGCCCAGAACAAGCACCTTGAGGACAGCGTCAGGTTCAACAGGATGCACCCTCAGCCCTGCTCCGTTGGTCTGGTAAGTAAGGTCGAATTCTGGTGTCCTTTGATGCTGGGTAGCATTTGGAAGTAACCGGTGATTCAGCAACGAGTCAGGGGTTGCGAATGCCCGCTGAGGGCCGAACGTATTCACCGGATGATGAGGAGCGAATGCCCACAGGGCAGCCTCAAGGCCGGTTAGCAATCCCAAGGCAATTCCGAAAACCAGCAGTGAGTCCTTCAGTATCTGCATCATTCAACTCGGGGAGGGAGCTCGCTGAACGAGCGAGCAGACAAGATGAAGTGTCGCTCATGATGTGGTGATGTTTCTTTCCAAGCGCCACTGCTGAATCCGCTCTTCTCCGAAGCCGGCTTCTCGAAGAATCTCGACCGTGTGCTGGCCGAGGGTTGGCGGTTGCCGGCGCAGTTCGACAGGCTGGTCGGGGATCTCTAACGGTAGCCGGGGCAGTTTGGCCGTGATGCCGCCGAGCAGGTTCGTAGGCATCAGGCCAGCACCGGCATTCAACTGCGGGTCGTCGAACAAATCTTCAGGGCGGGTGATCGGGGCGAACGGGATGCCGGCGGCTTCGCACCGGCTGAGGATGTCGTGCTTGGGCAAGCCACGCATGAGGGTCTCGATAGCCGGCTGGAGCCACGTACTCTCGGCGTTGCGGCCCTCGTTGGTCGACAGACGCTCGTCCCTGGCCCACTCCAGGCGGCCGAACGCCTCGCAGAAGCGGGCCCAGTGCCGGTCGGAGATGATGCCGATGAAGACGTGATCGCCGTCCTGCGTTTCGAACGTGCGGTAGATGCTCCAGGCGGTCTGCCGCGCCGGCATCGGCGGGATCGGGCCGTCAGTCAAGCTGGTGCACGCCATGTGTTGGCCGACGAGAAATGCCGTCGTTTCAAAGAGCGCGCCTTTGACGAAGCTGCCTTGCCCGGTTCGCTCGCGTTTCAACAGCGCGTTCTGCACGCCGATGACGCCGAATAGCCCACCGGTGATGTCGATCACGGAGGTGCCGGCTCGCAGCGGCCGGCCGGGTGGGCCGGTCATATACGCCAACCCGCCCATCATCTGGGCGACTTCGTCCATGGCGTGCCGGTGCTCGTAGGGTCCGCTCAGGAAGCCTTTCAGGGCGCAGTAAATCAGCCTCGGGTAGCGAGCCTTGAGCTGCTCGTACCCCAACCCAAGCCGCTCCATGGTGCCCGGCCCGAAGTTCTCGATCAGGACATCCGTATCCTCGAGCAGACGGTGGATGATCGTCTGGCCGGCCTCTGACTTCAGATCGAGTGCGAGACTGCGCTTGTTGCGGTTGAAATAGCTGAAGTACCCCGTTGCAAAGCCGCGCAGATGGCGGGTAGGGTCGCCGGTAGGAGGCTCAACGTGGATCACCTCAGCGCCAAGATCGGCCAGTACCATCCCGCACACCGGGCCCATGATGGCGTGGCTGAAGTCGAGGATTCGCATTTGGTTAGCGGTTGGGTCGTTGGGCTGTCGGGCAGGGTTGAGTTGAACCATAGCGAGCCATGCGAGCGTCCTGCCCAACCGCCAAGCCGATCACTCCCGTTCCTCGTACTCGCCGTTGAGGTAGCGGCGGTAGGCGTAGAACATCAGCCAGGCTCCGAGGATGGTCTGCGTGACGACCAACATCCGGCCCACCGTCGAGCCGTCGGCGTAGAGGTTGACGAAGTAGTAGACGCTGTAGCCGACCAGGAGCAGCCCCATCAGGAAGAGGCTCTGCAGCGTTTGGCGGGTGTGAATCATTCGGTTGGGCGGTGATTGGTTGGGTAGTTGGGCAGGGCTGTCTGTGTTCTGTCGTTCATGTTTCCCGCCCAACAGCCCAACTACCCACCGCTCGCCGTCCGGGTCCTGCCGATGGCGTCTTGCCAGCCGGCATAGAGGGTGTCGCGTTGGGTTTGGTCCATCGATGGTTCGAAGCGGGCGTCGACGGCGCTTTGGGTCGAGGTCTGGGCCTGCTCGTAGAACCCGACGTGGAGGCCGGCGAGGTAAGCGGCACCGAGCGCGGTCGTTTCCAAGACGTCGGGGCGCTCGACGGGCACGCCCAGGATGTCCGATTGGAATTGCATCATCAGGTCGTTCGCTGAGGCCCCGCCGTCTACGCGCAGCGTTTCGAGGGCAAGGCCGGCGTCTTTTTGCATGGCGTCGAGGACATCTCGGGTCTGGTAGGCAAGCGATTCGAGCGTCGCGCGGACGAGGTGTGCCTTGGTGGTTCCTCGGGTGAGGCCGTAGATCGCACCGCGGGCGTCTGAGTCCCAATAGGGCGCGCCCAGCCCGACGAAGGCCGGCACAACGTATACCCCGCCGGCATCATCGACCGTGCGGGCAATCGCCTCAGACTCAGAGGCCGAGTCGAACAACTGCAATCCATCGCGAAGCCACTGGATGGCTGCGCCGGCCACGAAGACGCTACCTTCGAGGGCGTACTGTGGCGATCCATCCGGCCCGCACGCGACGGTGGTGAGCAGGTTGTTCTGTGAGACGACGGGCTCCTCGCCCGTGTGGAGCAGCATGAAGCAGCCCGTGCCATAGGTGTTCTTCGCCAAGCCGGCCGATGTGCAGGCTTGCCCGAACAGCGCGGCCTGCTGGTCTCCGGCAACGCCAGCAATCGGAAGCGCTGCACCGAGAATGTCTGCCGCCGTGTGGCCAAAGTCGCCACTGGAGGAGCGGATGTCGGGGAGGATCGCACGGGGAACGTCGAGGAGCTCCAGCATCGCATCGCTCCACATGCGCGCACGGATGTCGTAGAGCAGCGTACGGGAGGCGTTCGTGTGATCCGTGGCGTGGACTGCCCCTCCCGTGAGTTTCCAGATCAACCAGGTGTCGACGGTGCCAAAGAGCAGCTCGCCCCGTTCGGCTTTGGCACGGGCGCCAGGCACGTTATCGAGCAGCCAGCGGATCTTGGTGCCGGAGAAGTAGGCATCGACCACGAGGCCCGTCGTGTCCCGGATGAGCTGCTCGTGGCCATCGGCCTTGAGTGTGTCGCAAAAGCGCGCCGTGCGGCGGTCTTGCCAGACAATCGCGTTGTGGACGGGCTCGCCGGTTGCCTTTTCCCAGAGCAGCGTCGTTTCCCGCTGATTCGTGATGCCGATCCCGACGATATCCGCGGCCGGCACGCCGGCTTCCCGGAGCACCCGTTTCGCGGTCACGATTTGCGACGCCCAGATCTCGTTCGGCTCGTGCTCGACCCAGCCGGGCTTCGGGAAATGCTGCGTAAACTCTTGCTGCGCAACGGCATGGATGGAGCCATTCCGGTCAAAGAGGATGCTCCGCGACGACGTCGTACCCTGGTCAAACGCGAGGATCATGGCAGGCTAGTGCTTAGTGTTTGGTATTCAGTGTTTAGCGCTGACGGAAACAGGCCAAATCCTACCCAACTACCCAACAGCCCAACCATCAGACGTCCGTCCCAAAGATGCGGTCGCCGGCGTCACCGAGGCCAGGGAGGATGTACCCGATATCGTTGAGCTGCCGGTCGAGCGCGGCGGCGAAGATGGGAACGTCGGGATGAGCGGATTCGAGCTTGTCGATGCCTTCGGGTGCGGCGACGAGGCAGACGAACGTAAGCCGCTTGGCTCCGAGTTTCTTGAGGTGTGTGAGTGCTCCGATGGCGCTTCCGCCCGTCGCGAGCATGGGATCGACGAGAAACACGTGCGCGCGGTCGAGGACGGCCGGGATGTTCGAGTAGTAGTCGACCGGCTGCAGCGTCTCTTCATCGCGGTACATCCCGAGATGGCCAATTCGCGCTTCTGGAACGAACCGGGTGAAGCCGTCGACGAGCCCGAGGCCGGCCCTCAGAATCGGCACGACCACCACTTCGTCCTTCAACGCATAGCCCTCGGTCTCCTCCAGCGGCGTTTCGATGGAGAACGTGTCGACATCGAGCCGGCGCATAGCTTCGTACGCCAGCACCGCCGATGCGTCGGCAAGGACACGTCGGAACGTGCCATGTGGTGTGCGCTTGTCTCGAAGAACCGTCAGGTCGCGCTTGAGCAGCGGATGGTCGATGACGGGCATGGGGCGTGGTGGGGTGGGGTGAAGGGGAAGTATGTTATGAATTATGATTTATGAATTGGGATTTATGAAGGGCTTTCGGTTGCCTTCTGCTCGTACCAACCAAGTTCAGCCCGCCGGAGACCGAGCGCTACGGGCCAATTCAGCTAACCCGCACCGTTCCTCATAAATCATAAATCCCAATTCATAAATCTGAGGAATCCCAAATCATAATTTGAAACCCCGGTTCAAGCTTTCTTCGGCTGGTTCAGCCAGGGCTTGCGCTCGAAGTAGCTCCGCGTGAGGGTGGCCAGCGTGCCGGAGAGGAGCAGGAGCGCGATCAGGTTCGGGAAGGTGACCGCACCAAGCGCTACGTCGCCGAGGACCCAGATCGTGGCCAGCGGCACCGTAGCACCGATGAAGTGCATGACGACGAACACGCCCTTGAACGGCAGGATGCCCTTCGCGCCGAACAAGTAGTTAGCGCAGCGGTCCCCGTAGTAGCTCCACGAGATCGCGGTCGAAATCCCGAAGAGGAGTACCGAGATCAGGACGATGAACTCGCCGAGGCCACCGAGCCCGATCTCGTCGAGCCCCTGCTTGAACGCGAGTTTCGTGAGCGGAGCCCCTGTCTCTACGGCACTGCCGTACAGCGTCGTCAACTCCCCGCCATCTGTCGCTACCGCCACGTTGCGATCCGGGAAGAGCGTGCCGCTGAACGGGACGGTCTGGGCCTCGTCGGTGAAGAAGCGCTCGATGGCGACGTCGTGCCAGGCGAAGGACGTGCCCAAAGCAGTCGCTTGTGGCATACCGTCCGTGATGACGATCTCATCGGGTGCATCGCCGGCACCAATGATGTTGAATTCGTTCGGTTTGACATACGTGATGTCGCCCGAGTCGAGCACGAGGGTCGTCGGGACCGGCTGGTTCCACACGCCGGTAACCAGCAGGACGAGGCCGGTCATCGTACAGATGATGATCGTGTCGATGAACGGCTCCAGGAGGGCCACGACGCCCTCGGAGACGGGTTCGTCGGTTTTGGCAGCCGCGTGCGCAATCGGCGCCGAGCCCTGGCCGGCTTCGTTCGAGAAGAGGCCGCGCCGGACGCCCCACATCATCGTGAGCAAGAACGCGCCAGCACCCGTGCCCGCTACGCCGGCCGATGGGTTGAAGGCTTCCGTAACGATGAGGCCGAACGTCGGGATGATCTCGCCGGCGTTCAGGCCGATGATGGTGAGCGCGCCGACGAGGTAGATCAGCGCCATGGCCGGCGCGAGAATGCCGGTCACTTTCCCAATCCGAGAGATCCCCCCGAGGATGACAACACCCACGACGCTCGCCGTGAGGAGGCCGGTCGCCCAGACGGGCCATCCAAACTCGTCGAGCACGGTGTCGGCGATCGTGTTGGCCTGCACGGCGTTACCGGTCATGAACGAGGTAATCATCAGCGCGCCGGCAAAAAACACAGCGAGCGGCTTCCAGTTCTTGCCGAGTCCGCGTTCGATGTAATACATCGGGCCACCGGAGACTGAGCCTTTCCACCCTTTCTGCTCGCCGGTTTCGACGACGCGGTAGTGTTGGGCCAGCGTTACTTCGCTGAACTTGACGGCCATGCCGAGGAGGGCCGTGATCCACATCCAGAAGAGTGCACCCGGGCCGCCCCAGTGAACGGCGATGGCCACGCCGGCGATGTTGCCAATCCCGACCGTTGCCGAGAGCGCCGTCGTTAGGGCCTGGAAGTGAGGGACATCGCCAGGCTCGTCGGGATCGTCGTATTTGCCGGACGTGACGGCGATGCCGTGGCCAAGGGCGCGGAACTGAATGAGGCCGAGCCGGAGCGTCAGGAAGAGACCTGTACCGAGCAGCGCGATGACGAGAAAAGGAATCGTTTCTTCGCCTACCGGGATGCCCCAGGTCCAGACGTAGTGTTCCAGGGTGCGGATAATCTGTTCAATAATCTCCATGTGGGGGAGGGGGTCGTGGTCGTGCGTGGTGGGCGGGACGAAAGCGTGCAATATACACGGGATAGGCAAAGCCGACAGCGATCCCTCTCAAACGGAGTCATCCAACCGACCAACGGCCGCCGCCGCCGTGCCGGATTCGGCCTCGCATCTCATGCAAACGCTCGCGATCTAGGCCGCCACGCAGCATCTTCTTGTAACCTCGAGGCGCTACCTTACTCCAAGGTTTTTGGGAGCAGGGGACAGGGAGCAGGGGGAAGGGAACATCTGCCATGCTTCACGAAGCGCTTAGTCTAGAGCGCCAGAATTCACCCAACTGGCCCGGAATTCACTTGACACATCCCAGAAAACGGCCACCTTCCTTCACCCTTCACCCTTCACCCTTCACCCTTCACCCTTCACCCTTCACCCTTCACCCTTCACCCTTCACCCTTCACCCTTCACCCTTCACCCTTCACCCTTCACCCTTCACCCTTCACCCTTCACCCATGAAGCTCACCT
>JBCDHV010000122.1:0-8975 GCA_038749615.1 Bacteroidota bacterium | reverse complement strand
TCGACCTTGAAGCCGTGCATGACGGCAAACTCCTGCGCGCCTTTGGCCACGAGCAGACAGTGATCGGTCCGTTCCATCACGAGCCGCGCGACGTTCGACGGATGCTTGATGCCTTGGATCGATGCGACGGCACCGGACCGGCACGTCGGGCCGTACATCACGCAGCTGTCGAGTTCGACTTCGCCTCGTTCGTTCGGAACGCCACCGTAGCCAACTGTAATGTCGTCAGGATCGGCCTCGACAATGTTGACGCCGGCGATCACCGCATCGAGAATGTCCCCGCCAGCCTGAACCATTTCCATCGCCTTCGTGACGGCCGGCAACCCGTTGCCACTCGAAACGATGACGGGGCTGGACGCCAAAGGGGAGGACGCAGCGGCGAGGCCTGCGGGTGAAACGGTGGCGGCAACGCCGGCTGCCGTGCCGGCTTTGAGGAAGGATCGACGAGTAACCATGGGTGGCGGATAGCGTGGTGAGAATCGTGCGGGGTGCCCGGCGGGCGAGTGGGCCGGTAACTTCTGCCCCACAGGCGAGAATTGCCACCAAAACCCATCGCGGCATCCCGCGTTGTCCTCGGAGATCCTCTCGTCCCAACGCCTCTCTCTTGACCCCACCTGTCCATGATCGGCCGCCTGCATGTCTTGACCGACTTCTACTTCCAGCAACGCTTCACCCATGCTGAATTGGCTAGGCTGGCCGCTGCCGGCGGTGCCGATACGGTTCAGTTTCGCCAAAAGACAGGCACGCTACGGAATGTATCGGTGGAGGCTGAGCGTACGCTTGAGGCGTGCCAGGACGCAGGGATTCCGCTGCTGATTGACGATCATGTGGACCTGGCTGCCGGCCTCGGGTGTGCCGGCGTTCACGTCGGCCAAGACGATCTTCCGGTAGCGCTGGCGCGGCGTGTTCTGGGCCCAGACGGCATCGTGGGGGCGACGGCGTCTAGTCTCGCTGAAGCGGTAGCCGCTGAGCAGGCCGGCGCGAGCTACATCGGGTTCGGCCCCGTCTACGCGACACGCTCAAAGGCCAATCCGAAATCCGTCAAGGGCCTCTCCGGCCTCCGCGCGGTCTGCAAAGCCGTGTCGATTCCCGTTATCGCCATCGCCGGCATCACTGCTGAGCGTATACCAGCCGTTCTCGAAGCCGGTGCCCACGGCGTAGCCGTAATGACGGCCGTCAGCCTCGCCCCGGACCCCGCCCGCGCCGTGGCCGATCTCCTGGACCGCTTCAACTAATCCCCCACCCGCAGCACCGGCCCCCGCTACCAAGCACGTTCGCAACGCGAACAGGCGACCTGCTTGCGCGCGCGCAGCGAGCCATCCGACTTCACTCAATTCGCATTCCTCCCCCCTCTCGGGTCGCGGTAGTTTCCAGCTAAACCGTTCCGAACCTATGACCATTCTCATTGCCGACCGGGTCGACGACAGCTGTGCTGAGGTGTTGCGCGCTGCCGGCCACCGCGTCGTGTCTGACGCCAACCTGAAGGGCCAAGCGCTCGTCGACGCGCTTCGTGCCAACTGGCCGACGGTGCTCGTGGTGCGCTCGACGCAGGTCACTGCCGAGCACCTCGATGCCGTTTCGAGCCTCGAACTCGTCGTGCGCTCGGGTGCCGGCACGGATACGATTGATGTCGAAGGCGCATCTCAGCGTGGGATTTTCGTGGCCAACTGTCCCGGCCAAAATGCCATCGCCGTGGCCGAGTTGACCATGGCTCTCATGTTATCGCTCGACCGCCGCGTGCCGGACAACGTGATCACGGCGCGCGCTGGCAAATGGAACAAGGCCGACTTTGCGAGCAGCGCCAATTCCCGTGGCCTCAAGGGCCGCACGCTCGGGCTGATCGGATTTGGCCACATTGCCCAGGCCGTCGCAGCCCGAGCACAGGCGTTCGGCATGGACATCGCCGTCTGGAGCCGGTCGCTCACGGACGAAGCGGCTGCCGAGTCGGGCGTGATGCGCCTGGCGTCTCCAGTGGATGTGGCCGAGGTGTCGGACATCGTGAGCGTCCACGTGGCCGCCACGCCGGCCACGCACGGGCTGATCGACGCCCCGTTTTTCGAAGCCATGCGTCCGGGCGCGCTGTTCATCAACACCTCCCGTGGATCGGTTGTCGAGGAAGACGCGCTGATCGACGTGCTCGACAGCGGAAAAATCCGTGCCGGCCTCGATGTTTTCAACGGCGAGCCGGCGTCGAAAAAAGGCAAGTTGGACACCCCGCTCGCTAAGCGGCCGGACGTCTACCTGACGCACCACATTGGCGCGTCCACGAGACAGGCGTCCGAGGCGATTGCGACGGAAACCGCACGCGTCGTGCTGGACTACGCCGAGACCGGCCGGGTATCGAATGCGGTCAACTTGGCGGTGCTCACGAGCGCAGATCACCTGCTGACGGTGCGGCATCACGACCGCGTCGGTGTGCTCGCCGGCGTGCTCGATGTGGTGCGGCAAGCCGGCTGGAACGTCGAAGAGATGGAAAACCTGATCTTCGCCGGCGGCGCAGCAGCGTGCGCCCGCATCCGATATGCCGGCACCGCCGACCCTGACGTCATCGAACGCATCAACGAGCTTCCCGATGTTATCGCCGCCACAGCGATCCCGGTGAGTTGAATGTCCTGGTAACCTGAGCGCTCAAACGGAGGGTCTGGAATTATGATTTGGGATTTATGATTTATGAAGGGTGGTCCGGTTTACCTGTGCCTGTTCCGAGCAGAAGTGGCCTGCCAGCAACCGAGCTTCACGAGCCGAGGTAGCTAAACCCCACCGCTACTCATAAATCATAAATCCCAAATCATAATTCCCCTGTCCCCTCCGAGACGACCCTTGCCAGTCCGAACCATCTGCCCCCTAAAAACCGCACCCCCTACCCTCATGCGCGCATTCAATTTCTCGGCCGGCCCTGGCACGCTTCCGGTAGCCATTCTCGAAGAAATGGCCGGCGAACTGCCGATCTATAAAGAGATCGGATCGTCCGTGATGGAGATCAGCCACCGGTCGGCGACGTACACGGAGATCGCCGCTTCGGCGCGGGCCTCGCTGCGCCGGCTCCTCGGCATGGGGGACGACTGGCACATCGTCTTTTTGCAGAGCGGCGCGTCGATGCAGTTCTACCAAGTACCGCTCAACTTCCTGCGCGAAGACGACTCGGCCGACTACCTGGACACCGGCACGTGGTCTGCCAAGGCGATCAAGGAAGCCCTGCGCGTGGGGCGCGTCAACGTGCCGGCGTCGAGCAAAGACAAAAACTACTCCTACATCCCAACACCGGATACCTGGACGCTCGATGCCCACGCTGCGTACCTGCACTTCACGTCGAACAATACCATCTTCGGCACGCAGTACGCCACCGAGCCGGAAGCCGACGTGCCGTTAGTCTGCGACGCATCGAGTGATTTCCTGAGCCGGCCCATCGACCTGGACAAATACGGCCTGATCTACGCCGGCGCGCAGAAGAACGTCGGGCCAGCCGGCGTGACGATCGTGCTGATCAAGGACAGCTTCTTGCAGACCCGCAAGCCGGACCTGCCGACGATGCTCGACTACGGCACGCACACGGCCAAGCTGTTCCACACGCCGCCCGTGTACGCAGTGTATGCCGTCGAAAAGGTGCTGCGTTGGCTCGAAGACTTCGGCGGGCTCGAAGCGATGCAGGCCCAAAACGAAACGAAGGCAAAAGTCCTCTACGATGCCATCGACGGGACGGACTTCTACTCTGGGGCCGCCCGTGAAGACTCGCGCTCGCTGATGAACGTCACATTCCGGATCGCGAGTGGCGAGGACATGGAAGCTAAATTCCTCGCCGAAGCGAAAGAAGCCGGCTTGCTCGCCCTGAAAGGCCACCGGAGCGTCGGGGGCATTCGTGCTTCGATTTACAATGCCATGGAGCCGGCCGGCGTCGACGCCCTCGTGGGTTTCATGAAAGCGTTCGAGCAAGCCAACGGCTAGCCTGAGAACGGAACCTCACGGGCGTTCGCGCTTGCTAGAGAGGTCTCTGCCGCTTCCCCGCTGCTGGGTCTCCCTCATTGGCCGGCCACCACGGCTCGGTCCGGGCGCTTTCGCCGGGCCTGAGCACACCGCCTACCAACTGCCATCGAAGTGAGCGTTTCTTCCAAGGGTACACTTTCCAAAGGTGCCGCCGTCGTCATTGGGTCAGGAATCGGAGGCATCGCGTGTGCCATCCGGCTTCAGAGCCTTGGGTTCGACACGACCATCGTCGAAAAACTCGATGCCCCAGGTGGCCGCGCCTACGTGCGCCGTGCCGAGGGGTTCGTCTTCGACATGGGGCCGACGGTGCTCACCGTTCCGCATTTCATCGAAGAACTGTTCTCGCTCGAACGCGGACAGGCGATGCTCGGCCAGCCGGACTTCCCAGAGGACATCCTCGACCCGGCCGACCGCATCACGTCTGGCATCTCTGGCGGCCCGCGGACGAGTGACTACGTTGAGATCATCCCGATCTTGCCGTTCTACCGCATCTACTTCGATGACGGTACCTACTTCGACTATGACGGCGATCCCGTGCACACGCGCGAGCAGATCGCCCGCCTCGCGCCGGAGGATCTCGAAGGCTACGAGCGCTTCCATGACGCCGCCAAAGCCATCTTCGACCGTGGCTTCCTCGAACTTGGCTACACGTACTTCGGCAACATCCGCTCGATGCTTGGCGTGACGGCGGACTTGTTCAAGCTCAACGCCGTCCGGCCGCTGTTCTCGTTCGTGAAGAAATATTTCAAGAGCGACAAGATGCGGCAGGTGTTCAGCTTCGAGCCCCTGCTGGTGGGCGGCAATCCGTTGAAGGTGCCGGCGATCTACGCGATGATCCATTTCGTCGAGAAAACCTGGGGCATCCACTTTGCCAAGGGAGGCACCGGGGCGCTCGTCGATGCGTTCATCCGCAAGTTCGAAGAGCTCGGCGGCACGCTTCAGGTCAATGCCGAAGTCGACCAAATCAACGTCGAGAAACGCGGCAAGGAGCGCATCGCCACCGGCGTGACGCTCAAAAGCGGCGAGCATCTGCCGGCCGACCTCGTCGTGTCCAACGCCGACTACTCGACGACCTACATGAACCTCATCGACAAGCAGCATCGCAAGATCAACCGCGACGCACTGGTCAAGCTGAGGAAGCAGAGCATGTCGCTGCTGGTCATCTATTTCGGCTTCGAAGCCGGCGAGGACGACCTCGACTTGCAGCACCACAACATCATTCTTGGCCCCCGCTACGAAGAGCTGCTGACCGACATCTTCGACCGGAAAATCCTCGCCGACGACTTCTCGCAGTACCTCCACATCCCGACGCTCACCGACCCGAGCCTCGCGCCGGAAGGCCATCACGCAGCCTACACGCTCATTCCTGTCCCGAACAACCAGAGCGGTCTGGATTGGGACGAACTGGGCGAGCCCTTCGTGGACAAAGTGCTGACGTTCCTAGACGAGCGAGGGTACATCCCAGGGCTGAAAGACCGGCTCGTATACCAGAGCTTCGTGACGCCGGATTACTTCGAGGGGACGTTGAACTCGTATGCCGGCAATGGATTCGGTGTGGAGCCGGTGCTGATTCAATCGGCGTACTTCCGGCCCCACAACCGGAGCGAAGACGTTTCGAACCTCTACTTGGTCGGGCAGGGCACGCAGCCGGGTGGGGGGACACCGAGCGTCATGATGTCGGCCAAGATGACCGCCCGCGTGATCGCAGACGACTTCGAGATCGAGGAGGAAATCGTCAACGGTGTCCCAGGCCCGGCAGTCTCGGCGTAAAGCCGCCCCGCACGTCGTCACGGCGAAAACACCTGCCGCGTCTCTGCGAGCGCAGCTCGCAACATACCGGGCTGGTACTGAGAAGAACGAGTAACACCGACGGTCTGGGCACGTAAGGCACTTTTCTCCCCCTACGTATCCCCTTCGTCATGTTCGCTCGTCTCTTCGTTCTGGTCTGCGCGTGTGCTCTGTGCATGCCGGCCAGCGCCCAACCGCTCGCCACGCTCCACCCTGATCTCGATGCCGCCCAGGCGTTCGATTACTGCGCGTGGGCTTTTGGAGCAGAACCAGACACGACGGGACTCGCCCAGTTGCGTGCGTGGACATCGAGCGAGTACGAGGGAGCGGTCGATCCGCTCTACCGGGCTGGTGCCACAATCGTGACAGCCGGCGTCCAGGTTGCCCGAGCGTCTGATGACGCCGAGGCGTGTATGGCAGCCATTGACCGAGGCCAGAAGGTCTACGGCAACATCCTCCGCTTCCGGCGAGGAGGGCTGGAGAACCGGCAGACGTACGACCGCTCCGACGACCCTGCGATAGCCGCCGTGCAGGACAGTCTCGCGCAGCTGTGGGTCGATGATCAGGCAGCCCGCTCTACGCTGCTTCAGCTCTCAACGGAAGACACGGTGGGCGCAGCCTACTGGGGTCTGCAGATCGCACGAGCGCGGACCTCGGCCATCGATGTGCGGTCCACGCGCTACATGGAGCACCTGATGACGGAGTACGACTGGATCGACAGCCATCGCTTTGGGGACCGGATTAGCCAACATGCCTGGCTCCTGGTTCAGCATGCTGATGCCAAGCCGGCTGTTCAGCGCCTGGCACTCGAACGGATGGAACCGCACCTTGCCACCGGCGGCGTCCAACCTGGCAACTACGCCTACCTGTGGGACCGGGTAGCCGTCAACGCCGGCCAGCTTCAGCGCTACGGAACCCAGCCCACGTGGGAATGCACGGACGATGGGCTGGTCCTGGCCCCGTTGGAGAACCCCGATGCCGTCGACGAACGGCGTGCCGACATGGGGCTCGGCCCCGTTGCGGAAAGCCTCGCCGAGATGACAGCTGCCGTGTGCCAGGGATAGAACGGTTTTCGGCTTGCCCTGGTGCTCCGCCACGTTGAACGCGACGGAGCACTCGCTGCGGAGCGGAAAATCTTTCTACGAAACTGCATGGGTAGAGTGAAGTTATAGCTTGGCGGCCTCTGACCTGACAGGCGTTTTGCCAGGCAGACTTCAGGGACCGCACGCCACCAGGTACCTGGCCTATCTGTCCCTTCCCTTCTACGCGGATCCTCGCTCCCCACGCGAGGCAGATCCCCGCCGACTTACCCACTGCGAACGGTGCTAGCCAAGGCACCAGTCCCATCCCTCTCTTATGCCTTTGACCATCGGTGTCCCGCGCGAGTCGGATCCGTATGAAACGCGCGTTGCGCTCACGCCCGACATTGCCGGCAAGCTCATCCAGGCCGGCCATACGGTTCTGGTCGAGAGCAAGGCGGGCGCTCCATCGTTCAACAGCGACGCAGACTTCGAAGCCGCCGGCGCTACGATCACCGACCGCAATGCCGCATTCTCGGCGCAGGTCGTGGCGGTACTGAACCCACCGACGCCGACCGACACGCTGAAAATGCCCGCCGGCACGACGCTCATCGGCATGTTGAAGCCGCTGGACGATTTGGACGCCGTGCAGCGCCTCGCAGCCCAGGGCGTCACCTCGTTGAGCATGGAGCTCGTGCCACGGATCACCCGAGCACAGCGGATGGACGCGCTCTCAGCGATGAGTGCTGTGGGCGGCTACCAAGCCGTACTGATTGCCGCACGGGCGCTGCCGAAGTTTTTCCCGCTCCTCACCACCGCTGCCGGCACCATCCGCCCAGCAAAGGTCTTGATCTTGGGAGCCGGCGTATCGGGCCTGCAGGCCATCGCGACGGCCCGCCGGCTCGGTGCCGTTGTCTCGGCCTACGACATCCGGCCGGCGGTGAAGGAAGAAGTCCAGAGCCTCGGAGCCAAGTTCGTCGAGCTTGACCTCGAAACGGCGGATGCGGCAGCGTCTAGCGGCTACGCGAAGGCACTCGACGAGGACCGGTCGCGCCGGCAACTCGAATTGCTGAAGCCCCACATCGCCCAATCGGACGTGGTCATCGCGACAGCGTTGATTCCAGGCCGGCCGGCTCCCCTGCTGATCACGGCCGAGGCCGTCGAAGCCATGACGCCGGGCTCCGTCATCGTTGATCTCGCGGCCCCCAATGGTGGAAACTGCGCCCTGACCGAGCCCGGCGAGGCCGTCCTTCGCCACGGTGTCCAAATCCGCGGCGTGCTCAACCTGCCGGCCGAGATGCCCCTGCATGCCAGCCAGATGTACGCCCGCACCCTGCAAGCGGCCCTGAACGAACTCGCCCCTGAAGGCGACCTCCATCTCGACCTAGAAAGCGAGATCATCGGAGCCATGTGCGTCACCCACGCCGGCGAAATCGTCCACGAACGCGTCAAAGGGAAGCTAGGTGGGTAGGTGGGCCAGCTTTTTGTCATAAACCGCGCTGCCTAACTCCCCCACCCAACTGCCCACCGCCCAACCAACCTACCAACAAACCATGCTCGAGCTCTTCATCGTCTTCGTTCTCGCCTCCTTTGTGGGGGTGGAAGTGATTAGCAAAGTGCCGGCGACGCTGCACACGCCGCTCATGTCCGGCTCGAATGCCATCAGCGGCATCACCATCGTCGGGGCGCTCGTCGTGGCCGGCATGGTGGGAGGTACCTGGGCCAAGTGGCTCGGCGTAGCCGCACTGGTTCTGGCCACGATTAACGTCGTCGGCGGTTTTCTGGTGACCGACCGGATGCTGCAGATGTTCAAGAAGAAGCGGTAGCACGAGCCGACGTTAACACCCCGGAAAGACGCGGGGGCGGAATTACGAATTGGGATTTATGATTTATGAGGAACGGTGCGGTTTAGCTAGATGGGTTCGTGAAGCCCAGTCTCCATCGAGCAGATCCTACCCGCTCAAGCACAGACCGATCAACCAGCCCTTCATAAATCCCAATTCATAAATCATAATTCCCCCCCCTCTCGCTTCCAGATCACCACCCGCCCACTCCCACTCACTGCCGACCATGATCAATCTAGCCTATCTCCTTGCGGCGTCGCTGTTCATTCTAGGTATCAAGCGGCTCTCCTCGCCGGCTACGGCCCGGAGTGGTAACCAGATGGCGGCAGCCGGCATGTTGGTG
>JBCDHV010000121.1:0-9011 GCA_038749615.1 Bacteroidota bacterium | reverse complement strand
GAACGACCCAGGAGCCACCTCGTCGATGAAGTAGGGCGCAACGCCTTCGATGAAGTTTCCAGCGTCTTCCCACCGGCCGGCTGCCACCGCGTTCTCGACGCGGAAGCCGTTCGGAGCGTCCCACTGGGCAAAGTCGCGCACAGAGGCCGGGTTGCCGTTGTTGAAGCCGAGGAGGGCTGTCGAGAACAGGAAGAGCGATCCCGCTTCGTCGACGATGCCGTCTGGCGTGAGGATGCGCAGGGCGACGCGTTCGCCTGGATCGAGCATCAAGTCTCCTTCCAGGACTTCGACGTCATCTGGATTGCTCACCTGTGGGTAGATGCCGGCGATGGTGCAGAACCAGAATCCTGAAATATCCAGGGCCACCGTGTCAGCATTTTCCAAGATCACGATGTCGCTTTCCGGGATGATGCGCGTCATGCGGATCTCGGTATCGCTGACCCAGAAGCCGGCACCAAGTTCACCCGCACTGCCGAGGAACGTGTAGGGGCCAGCGCCGGCAACGGTGGTGTTCGCGTCGTCCCACCGGCCGGCCGTGACCGCTTGCCCGACCCGTGTCGACGCCGTGATGCCGCCCCACGTGACGAAGTCCAGCAGTACGGCGGGATCGGTGCTCCCGAACGTGGACGTTGCGAAGAGCCCGAGTTCGCTGTTGGCTTCCAGGCCGGTGATGGGGCTGAACCCGCCTGAGGCGCCGGCTGGGCTGACATCCAGGACGACCTCCTCATCTGCGCCCAGGGTAAGGTCACCGGAAACGACGGCTACAGAACCGGACTCTCCAATCCGGTCATACTGCGGGCGGACACACAGCCAGAAATCCGAAATGTCGGCAGATGTGGTGCCGAGGTTTTTGATCGTAACGGTGTTGGTTTCCGGGTCGACGCGGACGATCCGAATGTCTTGCGCGTCAGCCGGCGTGGGCACGAAGCCGGCGGACAGCATGAGGAGAAGAAGGACGAAAGAGAAGCCTCTAAGGCGACGATCTAGTGTCAGAAACGTGCCTGAGAGGGGCTTGGACAACATGCTCATGGATGAGTCTTGGTTTGTGTGATGATCCGCATCGATAGACGTCTGGCTGTAGAACCAAGACTTCGTGGACGGTGGTGATTGACGAGTCAAACGTCTGCGCAAAATGCCATCTTACTCGCTTGGATGATGGCTGTGGTGATACGGTCTCGGAGTGGTGAGTGTGTGCTGTGGTGCAGCGCGAGGAAGGAACGGCGAGGAGGGGAGAGGCCGGCAGGAAACGGCTCCGGATGGGGCAAGAAACCTGCCCGACCGTGACGGTGGAGGGGTGAATGGTCATGGGTTGGGATCGATGAACGTCCCCGAATCCGGTTTCGTCAGGAAAAAAAGTGCCCATGTTTTCCGCATGTCCTGCGGGCTGTGACGACGCCTCCTGTGCAAGTGAGGCAACACAGTCGCAAGACAAGTCAAGGACATGTACACACGGCACGTTGGGGGACGGTGTCGGAACAGCGTATCCCTATCTCGTAGATTTATTGCAACCCTTACGGTTGCGCTTTTGGCCGCTTGGCCGGCTGGAAACCGCGCCATGGCGCAGGCCGATCTGACGGCTCGTTTTTCCAATGTGGCCAAGCTATCCGAGTCGAAGCGGCAGCTGATCGATGCTGGTATGCCGGCTCGGATGAAGGGGCCTCGGGGCCAGACGATTGAGCTGATCGGGGCCTTGGACGGCCAACCCGTCTATTACACCACGCTTGGACGCGTCAGCGCGCAAAGCATCGGCGCGACGCAACTCTGGATCACGGCGCAAGCCGGCTACCGGCTTAGCGGTTTAGGCCAACGCGTGGCACTCTTTGATGCCGGAGGCGTCCGGGATTCGCACATCGAGCTCGGAAACCGTATCTCGTTCGGAGACACGCCGGTGCTGCAGAATTTCTCGCATGCCACGACGGTTGCCGGTCTGATTGGTGCCGGCGGGCTCGATCCGACGGCTCGGGGCATCGCGTACAACGCAGAGATCCGCTCGTTCGATTGGTCGAACGACTTCTTTGAGCTCGATCAGGAAGCCCAGAAAGGGCTCTTGGTATCCGTCCACCCGTACGGGAGCAATCTCGGTTGGGGCGGTTCGCACGATGGCCCGAACGGCCGGCTGCCCGTGTGGAATGGGACGCCATCGGTTCATCCGTCGGAAGACTACCAATTTGGCCAGTATTCCATCGTCACGCAGATGGCCGATGAGATTCATGTCCGCAATCCCTACGTGCAGATGGTCAAGTCTGTGGGCAACGACCGGGACGATGCCAAAGACGGCACGGCCGGTCACTACGTGTTCGACCCGTCGCAGTACAAATTCGTCTACAGCGAGGCTCCGCGTTCACCAGATGGTGGCCCTGGCGGCTTCGATACGATCATCGGTGATGCATCCACAGGGAAAAACGTATTGACCATTGGTGCATGCGTTGCTGTCCCTGGAGCGTATCAGTCGGCCTCGGACGTGCAGGTCCATCCCTACAGCGGCTTCGGCCCAACGGACGATGGCCGGCTCGGGGTCGACCTGGTCGCCCCAAGCGATGTGGCTGACCGGCTGATCACCGGCCGCTCCGATGCCGATTACACCTCCGGCAGCACCGGCACCAGCTATGCCGCACCGGTAGTGGGTGGAGCGATCGCGCTGTTGCAAGAACTGCACGCCTCGCTCCGGCCGGGAGCGGCTCCGCTACGGTCGTCGACTATGCGTGCTGTGTTTTTTGCCTCCGCGTTCGATGCCGAACTGCCTGGCCCGGATTACCGCTCTGGATGGGGACAGGTCAACGTCGAGGGCGCGGCCAATCTGCTCAGCCTAGACGCCATCGATGAAACGACGATCCAAGTGGTCGAGACTTCACCGAGCGAGACCGTCCGCTTCGATGTCGTCGCCGGTGCCGGCCCACTGACCGTGCAGATCGCCTGGACAGATCCGGCGGCTGCCCCTTCGTTCAACACGCACAACGACCGCACCGTTCGCCTTGTCCACGATGTGGACGTACGCGTGTTGGGGCCGGATGGCACCCATCAGCCCTGGGTGCTGGACCCAACGCAGCCGGCCCAACCCGCCACCCGCGGCGACAACGTGCTCGACAATGCCGAGCAGGTCTACATCGCGCAGCCAATTCCAGGAGCCACCTACACGGTGGAGATTTCTCAGAAGTCGGGCGCTGCCCAGCAAGTCTCTGTCGTCGTCGCTGGCAACCAGATCGCCAACGTCGATCAGGATCTCGAAGGCGATGGGCTGCAGATTCAGTTTGAGGATGTCGATCAAGACGGCTCGTTCCTGAACGATGACACCGACGGCGATGGCATTCCGAACTACCGCGACGCCGACGACGATGGCGACGGCATTCCCACCGCTCAAGAATGCGCCGATCCAAACGGCGACGGCAATCCGGCCGATGCCTGCATGCTCCAGGGCGTCCCACGCTACCTGAGCGCGGCCTCGCTGCCCGTGGAATTGGCTGAGGTCTCTGTCTCGGCTGAAGGCTTGCGGATTCGCATCGATTGGCTGACGGCGACGGAGACCGATAACGCCGGCTTCGCCATCGATCTGCGCCCTGCGGTGTGCAACGAAAACTGCGCGTGGCGGGACCTCGGGTTCGTCGAAGGCGCGGGCACCTCAGACATCGCGCACTCTTACACGTTTGCGACTGGCGAACTCGCTCCGGGGCTCTACCGCATCCGTCTACGCCAAGTCGATTTCGACGGGGCGATGACCGAGCATCCGGCCCTTGACATCGAGATTGCTTCGCCGTCCGCAATTTTTGTCTCAGACGCCTATCCCAACCCGACCTCTCGCGCAAGCAGGCTGTCTCTACGCCTCGGCGTCGAAGAGGAGGGCCAGGTCCGGGTCTACAACGCGCTAGGCCAGCTCGTCGATCAGGTCTTCGATGGCCGCTGGACGGCCGGCACGACGTACACCTACGAAACCACGCTTTCCCAGTCCATGCCGGCCGGCGCGTATTTCATCGTGATCCAGGGCGAGTCCTTCACGGAAACGCGCCAGTTCACCCTCGTTCGCTAGCAGAGCATACCCAAACTCGTTGCCCCCGAGTGTCCCCCAGAGCCGGCGCTGACCCGTCCCCCCTTGAGGTCACGCCAGGCTCTTTCCGAAGCGCCGTCGCTCTCCCCCCGGAGCGGCGGCGCTTTTCTCATGCGCGTGTTCCTCAAAGATGCTCTGATGTGAATAGCGGGGAGATCATTGGACCAGAATATCCCCGTACGTCAGCAGCGTGCTCTGCCCGTCGAACAAAAAGATGCGGTTGAGCCCACGCACTGATGAGATATCGCCCGATGCCGAAAGCTGGCTTGGGTTGAAAAACAGCGCGTAGGTGCCCGGTTGAGAGGCATCCACGTTGCGGTCTAACTCGACGAGCCGGCCGGCCGTGTTGAATCCCCGTAAGACGATGCCGCCAGGGACGCCATCGAATTGCTGAATGACCACCTCGACGGTGATCAACCCGAACCCGCTCGGATTCGGATAGGCGGGGTTGAACCGCAGGATACCAACGTAGGCTGGCGAGACGCGCCAGTCGTCTTCATCCAGTTGAACCGCGTTGCCTTCGCTGTTCTCTACGACCCGCCCGCCTGCGTCGGTTTGCGTAATGCCTGTGGGCGGCAGGTCAGCATCTTCCTCGAAAGCCCGCTGGCGGTCGACCGTATCGCAGCCGATCCACAAGACAGACAGGAAGAGCGCAACAACGGATCTGGTCATGAAGCAGCAACGGGCAGATAGATAGAACGGACAGGGACGGCGCACTTTACGGAACCTGATTCAACGGTCCAATTTGTACGCAGGCAAGGCTAAGCCGTCGCGATACGCTCTCAAGCAACACATTTGTGCAAAACGCATCTTCCGTGACCAACCCTACTCACCCTGTCGTTCATGCACGTGAGGCGGGAGTTACGCTGGGGGGGACCAGTGTGTTGGCCGGCTGCACGTTCACGGTTCCGGCCGGCCGGCTTACCGGGCTGATCGGGCCGAACGGAAGCGGGAAAACGACCTTGCTGCGTGCCATCGGAGGGCTGATTCCCTACAAGGGATCACTGGAGTTTGAAGGCACCGAGATACGCCGCATGTCGCCAGCGGTTCTGGCGCGCCGGCTCGCCTTCGTTCGCCAACGAATCGAGACGGCGTTTGATGTGCCGGTCCGGGAATACGTCGGGCTGGGCCGGCTGCCACATGCCTCGTGGCTGAGCGGATTGAGTGGTTCTGACCGCCGGCGTATCGACGAGGCGCTGGAGGAGGTCGAGCTCACAGGCCATGCCGATCAGCCGTTGCAGACGCTCAGCGGCGGAGAACTTCAGCGGGCCGCCCTTGCCCAGGCGCTCGTCCAGGACACGCCGACCCTCTTGCTGGATGAGCCGACCTCTCACTTGGATGTCTACTACCAACTGGATCTACTTCGACGGGTGCGGGAGTTGGTCGAGGAGGGACGGACGGTGCTCGCGGTCTTCCACGACTTGTCCCACGCGTTGAAGCACGCCGATCATGTGATCGTGGTACACGAAGGCGGAGTGGTCTCAGAGGGGCCGGCAGCGGAGGTGATTACGCCAGCGATGATGAGTGACGTATTCCGAGTTCAGGCGACGATTGCAGACGGCGTTGTGCGCTTTGTGTAAGCGTATGGGTGTAAACGTTCGGGCTGGACGGTCTAGCGGCTCGTGTGACGTGGAACGGAGGCAAGAGCCGGGCGTCAGGTCTAAAAAGTAACGCCTAACGGATCACGCCATCGCATGAAAATCTACACCAAGACAGGAGACTCCGGCGAAACGTCGCTCTTCGGAGCCGGACGCGTCACGAAAAGCCACCCTCGGATCGAAGCGTACGGGACCGTCGACGAAGCAAATGCGGCCCTAGGCATGGCCCGGGCCCATGCATCGGAGCACGAGGCGCTGAGCAGTCTTGAGCAACTCCTGGAGCGCATCCAGGCAGAATTGTTCGTTCTTGGAGCGGATCTCGCCACGCCCGAGGACGGTCCGTATCCCGTTCCGCGCGTCGAGCCTGAGCATATTGACGGCTTGGAGCAAGCCATCGACACCTACGAGGCCAAGCTGCCGGCGCTTAAGCATTTCGTGCTGCCGGCGGGCACGCTGGCGGCCTCAGCGTTTCACGTGGCGCGGACGGTGACTCGCCGTGCTGAACGGAGTACGGTTCACCTGGCCGTCGTCGAGCAGATCAACGAGAACGTCGTCAAGTACCTCAACCGGTTGTCTGATTTGCTATTCGTGCTGGCGCGCTTTGCCAACCATGCCGCTGGTGTAGGTGACGTCGAGTGGATCCCCGTCAAATCGGCGTGATGGCCGGTGAGGAACGTCGCTGGGCAACTGGACGGGCGTTGATCGACGCCGGGACGCCGCCTAGCGCAAATCCCCCATGCGAAGCCTTCCGCTCAGAACAACATTACGACCTCACCGTAGGTCAGGTACTTCCCCCTCAATCAAGCGCGCCTCGCACTTCCCCCGCGCCTACTCCACCGCACCCATTTTCTGGTGCAATACAGTTTTTATCGCGATGAGAATCACCGCCCTTTTCCTTGGTCTCCTCCTGTTCGCCGGCTGCGCTCAGCCCGAAGCCGAGCCGGCCGCCGAGGACGCAGCAGCACCTGACGCTACTACCGAGATGACAGAGGCGCCCGCTGAAGAGGCCGCCCTCGATCCCGCCGCTCTTGCCGAGATGACGATTTACGAAGCCGCTCAGGCAGCCGGTCTGACTTCGCTGGTGGCCGCCGTTGACGCTGCTGGACTCGCCGAAACCCTTTCCAGCGACGGTCCCTTCACGGTGTTTGCCCCAACGGAAGATGCCTTTGGCCTCATTCCGGCAGACCAACTGACGAACCTGCTGGAGAACGACACAGAGACGCTGCAGAATATCCTGCTGGCTCACGTGGTTGAAGGCCAGGTCATGGCCGCCGACGTCGTAGGGCTCACGGAAGCGCCGACGCTCAACGGCACGTACCCGATCACGGCCTCCGACGAAGGCGTGACCGTGGCTGGTGCCAACGTCATCGAGACGGATCTGACGGTCTCGAACGGCGTGATCCACCTGATCGACCGCGTCATCATGCCGTAACGGCTTGTACCTGACGCTTCGCCCAGCCGGCCTCCAATACAGGAAAGCCGGCTGGGCGTTTTCATTTCTCCAGCCTCCACTTCTCAGTTTGCACCGCTGCATGGCCACGCTTCTCTGGTACCGAAAAGACCTCCGGCTGACAGATCATCCCGCCCTCCACGCGGCCATCGACCGGGGAGAGCCGGTCATTCCAGTCTTTCTCTGGACCCCTGACGATGAAGGCGAGTGGGCCCCCGGCGAGGCCCACCAATGGTATCTCCATCATTCGCTCGATGCGCTAGGGGAGCAGCTCGATGCCGTTGGGTCCAAGCTGATCATCCGCCAGGGCTCCTCGGCACTTTCCGTGTTGCGCGACTTAGTCGAGGAGACAGGAGCCACGGCGGTCTACTGGAGCCGGCACTACACGCCCCCGCTCAGCGAACGCGACGCCACGTTGTCCGATGCCTTGATCGAAGACGGGATAGAGGTGCAGGCGCACAAAGGCCAGCTCCTGTTTGAGCCAGGGGATATCCTGACCGGCAACGGTGATATCTACAAAGTGTACACGCCGTTCTGGAAGAAGCTCAAAAGCCGGCAGGACGAAATCGCCGACCCTCTTCCGTCTCCCACGTCGATCCCTGCACCCGGTACGTGGCCAGAGAGTGCTGGCCTCGCGGGATTGGATCTGCTCCCCACCAAAGACTGGGCTGCCCAGTTTACCGACTACTGGATCGCCGGCGAGTCAGACGCTCAGGACCGCTTGGATGCCTTCATACGGAACGGCATTGAAGCCTACGAGACCGACCGCGACAAGCCGGCTATCGATGGCACCTCGCGTTTATCGCCGAGGTTTCACCTGGGCGAACTGAGCCCGCGCTACGTATGGGACCAGGTACGCACGTATTCCGGCCCTGGCCAGCGCTCAAAAGGCGTGGAGACGTTCCTCAAAGAGATCGTCTGGCGCGAGTTCTCGTACCATCTGCTTTACGCGCATCCGGAAACGCCGCTCAAACCGCTCAAGGAGAAATACGAGGCGTTCCCCTGGGCTGAGGAATACGACGCGCCGCTCGAACGGTGGCAGCGAGGCGAGACTGGGTATCCGATTGTGGATGCCGGCATGCGCCAACTGTGGGCCGTCGGGTGGATGCACAACCGAGTGCGGATGATCGTCGCGTCGTTCCTGATCAAGGACCTGCTGATTCCGTGGCAAGAAGGCGCACTCTGGTTTTGGGATTGCCTCGTGGATGCCGATTTGGCCAGCAACACGCAAGGCTGGCAGTGGACTGCCGGCTCTGGTGCCGACGCCTCGCCCTTTTTCCGCGTGTTCAACCCGGTTTCGCAAGGCGAGCGGTACGACCCCAACGGCGACTACGTGCGCGAATGGGTCCCCGAGCTAGCCGACTTGCCGAAGAAGCTCATCCACAAGCCCTGGGAGGCAACGGACCGCCAGCTGGCGGATGCCGGCATCACACTCGGTGACACCTACCCCGAACCCATGGTGAACCATGCCAAGGCTAGGGAACGCGCACTCGAAGCCCTAAAACAAATCTGAACATCTCGTCCGTGGGGGACCTGTTCAGCTCGTCACCTGCACGACTCATTTTCCAGCTACGCCTCCGACTACCTCCATGCCGACCTACTCCCGAAAAACACCCATGCCGGTACCGGCCAGTGAGCTTTTTGCTTGGCACGAACGGCCGGGGGCCTTTGAGCGGCTAAACCCTCCGTTTCAGCCCGTTGAGCTTGCCCAGTTTGAGGGCATTCAGGATGGCGACGTGGCCGTGATCAAACTCCCCGCCGGCCCCACATCGATCAAGTGGGTAGCTCGGCACGCCGACTACGTCGAGGGCCGGCAATTCAAAGACATTCAAGAAGCCGGCCCGTTCGCCAAGTGGGAGCATACCCACCGAATGATTCCGGACGGGGAGCACTCGGTCTTGCACGATCATGTCGAGTACGAGCT
>JBCDHV010000120.1:0-9034 GCA_038749615.1 Bacteroidota bacterium | reverse complement strand
GAGTGGCAGATGTAGCAGAGTTTCCCTGCCACACAGCCACCTTGCCACACAGCCACACGAAAGACCACGTGTTGCACCGTGGCAGGTGTGGCAAGCATCTTCAGCCACCCAGCCACCCAGCCACCCAGCCACCCAGCCACCCCCTACCGTTCCGCGCGGTGGAGCCGGCCTCCGGCGCTGAAATACACGTACGCGCCGACTTCGTCGAGTAGCTTGGGGCCGTCGGTACTCCATCGGCCGCGAGTGAGCCGGCGGGCAGTGCTGCCTTCGTACACGTAGACCTGCCGGCCTAACAGCGGGGCGTCCGCGACGAAGTACAGCCCGAGACCAGCGCTAAGCAATTGACCCGGGTTGCCGGCGTGGATCAGGTGTAGACCACCCGTTGCAGGATCAAGGGCGTAAAGCACCCGGTTCGGTTCGGATTCGCCGTCGGCCTCATCAGCCGTGACGAAGAGCTGGCCGTCGAGCCAGGTCAGTTCGTGGAGAGCGATGGCTCCGGCCGGCGAAAGCTCGAGCACGGGCTCAACGCCGGCTTCGGCTGTGTAGCGGTAGAGTGTGGATGCGTTGGTGCGCCCGGCGGTGGTAAAAAAGAGCCCGTGGGGCGTGGAGGCAAACGTCCGCAGATGCATCCCGTCCACTCCGATGTGTTCGAGCGGAGCCACGACTTCGACGGGAGCATTCTCCAAGCCGGCATCGAGATCGACCGCGGCGAGCCCACCGTTGGCTTCGAGGAAAAGCCGGCCCTCATGCCAGGCGAGAGCGTCGGGTTCGTCGCGCGAAAACAGGCCCAGATCCAACGTGGCGACGGGCTCGAAGGCGTCGTCTTCAACGCGGAGGTACATCGAAGAATTATCGACCTGCAGCAGTTCAGCACCAAGGGCGAGGAGGGTGTAGGTGTCTTCGGCAAGGCTGGAGGCCAGGAGCCGGCGGCCATGCCCGCCCAGAAGCCGCGGATGCTTCACGAGAGCTGCATCGGATACCGTCTGCACGTCGTGGGTGCGGGCCGAGTCTGGCGTGAAGGCGTAAATCGCATGCGCATCCGGGTAGAGCGAGGTAAAAAAGAGGCGATCCTGCCAGCGCGTCAGCCCTCTGGGCATGGTTTCCTCGCTCGGTACGGCATCGGCAGCAAGCGTCCAGTTTCCTGTCGCGAGGTCGAAGGCATACACCTCCGAGCCGGCAGACGTGGTGCGGGTGCTGAGGTAGAGCACGTTCTCATGCAAGACGCCTTCAGACACGAGGTCCAGTTCCGGAGAGCCGGCGAGCCGGGTAGGCGAAGGGAGCAGCCACCACGCCAGACCGGCGAGCGTGAGCACGAGCAGCAGGAACACGGTCCGTGGAAACGAGAACATAACGGAGTTGGACACATCTGCCATTGGATGAAGCGCACCCTGCGCCTCTGACCGATCACGTGCCCTTTCCGCTTCCATCGGATCACCTACTTCATCGGATTACCTACTTGGCCCTCATGCCTCGCGCCCTGCTTACCGGACTCAACGGAACTGTCGCTCCCATCTTTGCCCGCCGGCTCAGGCGAGCCGGGTACGAGATCGTGCAATGGAACCGTGCAGAGGTATCGCCAGACGACGGGCCGGCGTGCGAGTCGTTCATCGAGGCAACGCAGCCCGACTTGATCGGGCACTTCGCGATGGGAAGCGAGACCTGGGCCGAGGGGATCGCGAAGGCCGGCCACGCGGTGGGCGCGCAGGTCTTGTACGTGAGTTCCGTGTCCGTTTTCGGCCCACAACAGCCGGCTCCGCTCACGCCCGACATCGAACCCGAGCCTGGCGATGACTATGGACGGTACAAGTTGCTTTGTGAGCAGTGCGTGCGGGAAGCCAACCCCGACGCGCTGATCACCCGGCTGTCGTGGCAGATCGACGAGCAGCCTGGGGGCAATACGATGACGAGCTACTTCCAACGCATGCACGACGAGCACGGTGTCATCTCGGCGAGCACCAACTGGACGCCGGCTTGCGCCTTCCTGGAAGACACCGCCGATGCGTTGATGCACCTCCTCGGCGAGCCCGCCGGCGTGTATCACCTCGATGCCAACGCCGGCCTCTCGGCGCACGATTTGGTTACCCGAATCGCCACTCGATATGGACACCCTTGGACCATCGAGCCGGCTGACCAACCCGTCTTCGACAACCGGATGAACGACCAGCGCGTGGCGATTGCTTCAGTGGAAACCCGGCTCGCCGGCTAGCCGCACGTAGTACCGATCTTGCCAAGATGGCATCTCCGGAAGATCGGCCACTTTTTGCGCGATACGTTCGAGTCTGGTCTTCTGGCGTCTTCCTCAGCTCCCATTCGGTCCCTTTTCTGGATCTGAAGCCACTCCGGACCCCCCAAGATGCCATCTTCCGAAGATGGCATCTTGGGAAGATCGGCACCTACTCTGGCTCTGCAATTCCGCCACGTTTCGGGTCTGCGACGACTACATGGATGACAACCTCCTACTACCGCGCTGGCCCCTCCGCCGGCTCGGCTCCTGTTCTGTCTGACGACCAGCTGCCCCTAACTCTCCTCGCAGCCTCGGCCGGACGCCAACGCAGACATCCATGTACCTTGCTTCCAACGCAAGGAACGGCCGTTCTTGGCTGTTCCTCTTGCTCCTCTTGTGCCTTTCTCCTGGTCTCACGCTCGCACAGGGCGTCGACCAACGCTTCACCTTCGACTGGAAAGAAGCCGCCACCAAAGGCTTCGTCGAAGAACTGCCCTACACCACGGAGCAGAACACCTTCATCAATACCTCGGTCTACGAAACTGATCCGTTTCACGGCTTCGGCGATGCATCCGGCACGATTCCGGCCGCCTGGCAAACGCAGACCATATCCGACATCGCCGGCTCCGGCGTCGATCTGACGCTGCAGTTCTCGGTGAACCCGGACGATAACTTCAACAATCAAGGCCCGAACCTCTACGGAAGCCTCGGTGGCCCGAACCCGGATTGCCGCGTCACGGGCGATTTCACGCTTCGGATGGTCAACGACAAGACCCCCGAGGTCACGCCTTTCACGGCGGTCTTCACCTTCTCCGAGGCGGTGAACGTCAACGAGTGGATCCTCGGCAGCCTTTCGCGGGTCGTCGACTACGAAAACGTCGTTGTGCGCGCCTTCTCCGGGCCGAATGGGACGGGCACGGTCATTCCGGCTACGTCGTACCAGAACATCAGCGACCTCTCGGACGATAGCTCGCTGCTCCATGGTCTTGGCAACGCCGGCTGCGCCGTCCGGGACAACCAGCTCGCGAACGTCAATCTCGACCCGGTCTCCTCCGGAAACACGTATCACGTGCTCGGCATCGGGTCGCAAGACCTTGACAAGTACGGCCGGGTCAAGTGGGCCTGGGACGGCCAGACCATTCAGAGCATCGCCGTCTCTGGCTGGACCACGGAAGCCCCGTCGTTCACCGACCGCGACTACACGACGAGCGTCCTCTCGTTCTTCGTTGCACCGGTTACGTTCTCGACGCACACCGCAGATCCTGAGTTCGACTTTGGCGACCTTCCGGATGGAATCGGGAATGTCGACTATCCCACCCTGCTAGCCTCAAACGGCCCGCGCCATACCATCGTTGACCAGTGTTTCCTTGGCCAGGGCATCGATGCAGAAGGCGACGCCCAAACGAGCCTCGACGCTGAAGGCGACGATATCGCCGGCACGGACGACGAAGATGGCGTCACCTTCGGCGACGCGCAGTGGACGCCTGGGACGACGACGAACATCACGCTTGCCGTCAACCGGCTCGGGTGCTTGGACGCCGCAGCCTCCTGCTGGGCCGATTTCAACGGCGATGGCGATTTCAACGACGCCGGCGAAAACATCATTTCCGGTGTCAGTTCAGGTACTTATGCCGTCGACGTTCCGAATAGCGTGACGGGCGGAGCCGTAGCCGTGCGCTGCCGGCTAGCTTCAGACGCTGGGCTCACCCCTGTTGGGGCCGCTTCCGATGGGGAAGTCGAAGACTACTTCCAGCCTGTAGCAAGTTTGGATTACGGCGATCTCGGTACGAACGACAACGGAACGGACTATCCCACGCTGTTTGCCGATTCGGGCCCGCGCCATGTCATTGTCAGCGAGTGCCTGCTTGGCCAGGCGATCGACGCCGAAGCCGACGGACAGCCTGACGCAAATGCTGAAGGCGACGACAATGCCGGCACGGATGACGAAGACGGCATCCAGTTCCTCACGGGTCAAATCGACGAAGGCCAGACCGAACGACTCGCCGCGACGGGTATCACGACGGGCTGTGCCGAGGCCTTGCTCTACTGCTGGGCAGACTTCAACGACGACGCCAGCTTCAACGATGAGGAAGAACTGATCGTGAACGCTCAGCCGCTCTCCGCCAGCCCGTTTGAATACACGGTGCCCGAAGAGATCGCGAGCACGTCGATTGGCGTGCGCTGCCGGCTCTCGAACGACGCCGCTGCGGCCAGCCCCACGGGTACGGCTCCTAACGGTGAAGTCGAAGATTACACGGTCGAGTCCAGCCTGCCGGTCGAGCTTTCGGCCTTCGAACTCGAACCGCTCGGCTCACGCGTCGCTCTCACGTGGAGCACACTCACCGAGACGAACAACGCCGGCTTCGAAATTCAAACGAACCACAACGGTAGTGGCTTCGAGGCCCTGTCGTTCGTCGATGGTGTCGGCACGACGGTCGAGGCGCAGTCCTACACGTGGACCAGCGGCGATCTTCAGCCAGGTATCTACCAGTTCCGCCTGAAGCAAATCGACTTCGACGGTCAATTCGCCTACAGCCCCGTCGTGGAAGCTGTGATCGGCGTGCCGGATCAGGCCATCCTCGAGCCGGCCTACCCGAACCCCTTCAACCCGACCACCAACATCCGCTTCACCGTCGCTGACCGTGCCGATGTGGCGGTATGGCTCTACGACACGACGGGCCGGCAAGTCCGGCAGTTGTTCGAAGGCCAGGTCGAAGCGGGACGCACACAGGCCATTTCTGTCGACGCCACGGACCTTCCGAGCGGCGTCTACCTCATCCGCCTCGAAGGCCCCGACTTCACGGAGAGCCAGAAGGTGATGTTGATGAAGTAGCCCGCACCCACCGAGGTGTCTGCAACGCCCCGATCGGTTTCGGCCGGCCGGGGCGTTTTTGCGTTTCGGTGGGGCGTCACCCCCGGATACGCTGGACGAGTGCCGGCAGCGATTCCCCAAGAGGGGCGTCTACTCGAACGGTCGCATCCTTGTCGCCACGGGTGGGGCCGAGGTTGAGGATAAAAATCGGCTTGCCCTCTCGGCGGGCACGCACCACGAACCGGTAGCCCGAAAACACCGTCAGCGACGAGCCGGCAACGAGCAGCACGTCCGCATCGTCATAGATCGACCACGCCGCATCGACGCAGCGTGCCGGCACGCTCTCGCCGAAAAACACCACGTCCGGCTTGATGGGGCCTTCGCACCGCCGGCACCCCGGCGCGCGAAAACGACGGGTAAGCTCAGCCGGCAGTTCGGCATCACCATCGGGAGCCAACTCAGCCGCCTGAGACGTCCAGCCCGGATTGAGCCGCGCGATGCGCCGTTGCAGACCGGCCCGTGATTCGCGCCGGCCGCACGTAAGGCACGTGACATCGGAGAGCGATCCGTGTAGCTCGACTACGGTTCGGCTGCCGGCAGCTTGGTGGAGGCCATCGACGTTCTGCGTGATGATGCCGCTCAGGAAGCCGGCCTGTTCCAGCTCGGCCAGGGCCTGGTGCCCCGCGTTTGGCTCCGCGGCCGAGAACCGCGTCCAGCCCACAGCACTTCGCGCCCAGTAGCGCTGCCGCGCCTCCGCATCGCCCATGAAGGCATTGTACCGGACAGGATTTCGCGCGCGGTTGCGCGTTTCCGGCCCCCGATAGTCTGGGATGCCGCTCTCCGTACTGATGCCGGCACCGGTCAGCACCACGGTTTTGCGCCCACGCATCGTCTCCGCAACATGCTCCAAGGCCCCGGCGATGGCAGGCTCACTCAAGGTCGGTTTGCTCATGCGGGGTTAACGCTCGAACGCCTTCTACGTTCAAGCGGTGGCACGTGGGGACGTAGTACGTGGGTATGTTGTGTGTCGGTGCAGGGTTTGTGTTTATTGTGGGGCCGCAGGCCATGACGCACCACAGATCTACAAACCGCGCATCTACTACATGACCATCCTTCACGTTGATCTCGATGCGTTCTACGCGTCCGTGGAGCAGCGCGATGATGCCGCGTTGCAGGGGAAGCCGGTTGTGGTTGGCGGCTCGTCGAACCGGGGCGTGGTGATGGCCGCGAGCTACGAGGCGCGGGTGTACGGCGTCCACAGCGCGATGCCGATGGTACAGGCACGCCGGTTGTGCCCAGATCTGATCGTTTGCCCGTCTCGGTTCGAGGCCTACCGGGAGGCCAGCCGGCTGGTACGCGGCGTGTTCAAGCGGCACACCGACCTGGTCGAGCCCACGTCGCTCGACGAAGCCTATCTCGATGTCACCGCCACCGCGCCTGATCTGGAAGCCGGCGGCCAGTTGGCCCAGCAGATTCGCGAGGAGATCCGCGCCGAAACGGGCCTGGCGGCAAGTGCCGGCGTCTCGTTCGGGAAGTTTCTGGCCAAGACGGCGTCTGGGCTGGCCAAGCCGGACGGATTGCGCGTCGTCACCCGCGAAGATGCGCCGGCGCTCATTGACCGGTTGCCAATCGACGCGATTCACGGCGTGGGGCCTGCGACGGCCCGCCGCCTGCGCGAACTCGGCATCGACACGGGGGCCGATCTGCGGCACTACCCCGAGACGCAGCTCCGCCGGCAACTCGGTAAAACGGGCAGCTGGCTCGCCCGCATCGCCCGGTGCGAAGACGACCGGCCCGTGGTGCCGAACCGCATCCGAAAATCCGTAGGTGTCGAGCGTACGTTCCGCCACGATCTCCGCCGGGTGGAGCAGCTCGAGGAACGGCTAGCTTCCATTGCAGCCGAGGTGGCCCGCCGCTTGGGCCGGCACGGCCTCGCCGGGCGGACGGTCACGCTCAAGCTCAAGAGCGCGGCCTTCGTCATCTCCTCGCGTAGCACCACGCTCGCCACCCTCGTCGACACGGAAGCCGAACTGCTTCGCATCGGCTGCGGCTTGTTGCGTCAGAATCCGCCCAAGCACCCCGTCCGTCTCATTGGGCTTAGTGTGTCTACGCTTGCGCCCGCCGGCACCCCGCGGCAGTTGAGCCTCTGGCAGGACGTGGCTTAATCAGAGGTAGAGGTTACAGGAGCGAGCCGGCATCGTTGTACTGGGCAAGACACCTAGCCGGACCGTAGCGCTGCTCTCCTCGTTCAATGTCTTCTAACCGGCCCCGCCTCCCCTAAATCGGTAGCTCGAACGTATGAAGACCCAGGTAGAAGTAGACGAGACCGTCTTGCAGCAGATCTTCGAAGTCTCCGAAATCGACTCGGCCCAGAAAGCCGTGGATATGGCCCTCGAACTCCTACTCTTTCGCATGAGAGCTCAGCGGCGCGTTCAAGAGTTTGGAGACAAGTTGCCGTGGGGATGGGGTGAGGAAGAGACCGAGTCAGACGCATGATCGTAGTAGACTCTAGCGTCTGGGTTGACTACTTCAACCAGCGGGAGACGGAAGAGGTTAGACTCCTTCGAAGGTTACTTCCGCAAGGCATCGTGGCTGTTGGGGATATCATACTCACCGAGGTACTCCAAGGGTTCAGAAGCCCGCGATCTGTCAAATCTGCTGACCAACTCCTCTCTAGCTTGGAAGTCGTGGGCATGTTGGGTGCGCAGCGGGCGAAGAAGAGCGCGGAACTGTATCGCTCGTTGCGCAGACGGGGTATTACGATCCGGAGCACGCCGGATGTGATCATCGCCTCGTTTTGCTTGACCGAGGGGCTGGCGTTGCTGTACGCCGACCGGGACTTCGACCAGATCGCCGAACACGCCGGCTTACTGAGCGCAGCGGCGTAGCGCCGATCAGCCGGCTTCGCTGATTAGCCGGCTTCGCTGCCGCCGAGAACAGATAGCAGGTGGCCCATTCGGTCGCGCTTGGTGCGGAGGTAGCGCTCGTTGGCCGGGTTGGGCGTGATCTCGATGGGCACCCGCTCCACGATTTCCAACCCGTACCCCGAAATGCCGACGCGCTTGCGCGGGTTATTGGTCAGCAGGCGGATCTTCTGAACCCCAAGGTCGCGCAGAATCTGTGCGCCGACGCCGTAGTCGCGGTGGTCCATCTTGAAGCCGAGCGCTTCGTTGGCCTCCACGGTGTCGAGGCCCTGCTCTTGAAGCTTGTAGGCCTTCAGCTTGTTCACGAGCCCGATTCCGCGCCCTTCCTGCTTCATGTAGAGCAGCACGCCCTTGCCAGCACGCTCGATCTGCTGCAGCGCGTACTGAAGCTGTGGCCCGCAATCGCAGCGAAGCGAGCCGAACAAATCGCCGGTGACGCATTGGGAATGAACCCGCACGAGTACAGGCTCATCGGCTTCCCATTCGCCCTTGACGAGCGCGACGTGATTGTCTCCCGTGAGCGATTCTTCGAAGGCGATGAGCCGGAAATCGCCGTACGCCGTGGGCATCTGCACCTCGTCCACGACGCGCGTGACGAGCTGATCCTTCTTCATCCGGTAGGCGATCAGATCCTGGATGGTGATCAGCTTCATGCCGAACTGCTCGGCAATCACCTCGAGCTCCGGCACCCGTGCCATCGTGCCGTCTTCGTTCAGGATCTCGACGAGGACGCCGGCTGGATACAGCCCCGCGAGCCGCGCTAGATCGACGGCGGCTTCGGTGTGGCCGGCACGCCGCAGGACACCGCCGTCGACCGCACGAAGCGGGAAGATGTGTCCCGGTCTGCCGAAATCGGACGGCTTGGCGTCGAGGTCCGCGAGGGCACGGATCGTCTTGTAGCGGTCCGAAGCCGAGATGCCGGTGGTCGTGCCGATGTTGTAGTCGACCGAGACCGTGAACGGCGTCTCGTGAAGGGCCGTGTTGTCTGCCACCATCAAATCGAGCTTCAGCTCGGCTGCTCGTTCCGCCGTGATCGATGCGCAGATCAGCCCGCGGCCGTGCGTGGCCATGAAG
>JBCDHV010000119.1:0-9079 GCA_038749615.1 Bacteroidota bacterium | reverse complement strand
GCAACAACGTCCGTAAACCAGTGCTTGTCTTTGGCGATCCGCGCGAAGCCGGTGCCGGCCGAGACCGCCAGGAGACTGATGGTGAACGGGTTCGGATAGTAGACGGCAAACGGGGTCAATAAGGCGAATGCGGCAGAGGTGTGTCCACTAGGGAACGAGCTGTTTAAATCGGTGAAGGGGCGGAAGACGTACGGGCCTTCGTTGCGCCACGGCCGCAGCCGGCCGATGCTCGTTTTCAAGGCAACGATCGCGATGTCCGTCAGCACGACGGTTTGCATGCTCGTGAACGCCGCGTCCTGGAACGTCGTGTCGTCTGTGAAGAGCGAGATGGCGAACAAGCCGGCAGAAATGCCAAGCGAGCCGCCTACCGAACCGACCACATTTGCTGCGTCGACGGCCGTGCCGGCTGCACCGGGGAGATCGCCGCGGAATCGGTCGCGGATGGGCACGTCGAGGCGTGACAGCGGAATCATGAGGAGGCCGGCGCCCACGGTGAGCCCGACGCTCTCTGGCGAGATGCCCAAGAAGAAGGCCTCGATGTCGTCGCCGGCCCAACGCAGGAAACGGTCCCCGTCCTGGGCGTGGGTGATTGACGGAGCAGAGACAAGCGTCAGCGCCAAGAACATCACGGCAACAGGGCGACGCGAACCGCCGAGGAATGGATTCGAGACAGCGAGAGCGTCCGTGGCGCGTTTCGATTTCATGAGGGCAATGCCGAGTTTACGGTGACGCACCTTAACGCAGCCATGTATGCCCACACAGCTTTCCCTTGCCGGTACCTGGGACCTTCGCCAGGCTGAATCGACGACTGTGCCCCTACCTGCAACTGTGCCGGGGACCGTGCACGGAGCGTTGCTGGCGGCCGGCAAAATTCCGGATCCGTATTGGCGGGACAATGAACGAGAGGTGCAATGGGTCGGGGAGACGGCGTGGACGTTCACACGTTCCTTTGACGTGCCGGCGGACATGCTTAAGGAGGACCGACTCGAACTGGTCTTCGAAGGTCTCGATACCTTCGCCGAGGTCGTGCTCAACGGCTCCTCGCTCGGGCAAACGGACAACATGCACCGCGTGTGGCGCTTCGACGTGAAGAACCTGCTCCACGCCGGCTCCAACACCCTTGATCTCCATTTTCACCCAACTCAGCCTTACATCGATGCCCGCAACACCGAGCGCCATCTCCCTGAGTGGAAAGGCGCACTCGAAACCGCCGGCCGGGCGTGGGTGCGGAAACAGGCGTCGAGTTACGGCTGGGACTGGGGGCCGGTGCTGACTTCGCAAGGGCCGTATCGCTCCGTTTACCTCGATGCTTGGTCGGGACCGAGACTCAGATCTGCGCACGTCCAGCAGCGGCACACCGCAGGGCGGGTGACGCTCACGGTCACACCCGAGGTAGAAATGCCCTCGGACGGTTTTGCTGCGCGAGTCCGGGTTTCTCGCGATGGGAAGCAGGTTGCAGAAAGCCAAGGGGACAATGAGATCGTACTTGAGATACGCGACCCTAAACTGTGGTGGCCCAATGGGACAGGCGCTCAGCCGTTATATCGAATCGACGTTGAACTCATCGATGAAGTGGGCACCGTCTGCGACACGTGGACGCGGAAGATCGGCTTGCGCACATTCCGGCTTGTTACCGAACCGGACGTGTGGGGGCAATCGTTCTACTTCGAGGTGAACCGCCAGGCGTTTTTTGCGAAGGGGGCCAACTGGATTCCAGCCGACGGGATACTCGACCGTATCACGCCGGCACGCTACCGCGACTTGCTGGGTTCGGCGGTGGAGGCGCATATGAACGTCATCCGGGTGTGGGGCGGTGGGGTCTACGAAGACGATCGCTTTTATGAGTTGTGCGACGAACTCGGGTTGTGCGTCTGGCAGGATTTTATGTTCGCATGCTCGGCTTACCCCGGAGACGAGCCGGCCTTCGTGGAGTCGGTCCGGGCCGAGGCGGAAGTCCACATCCGGCGGTTGCGGCACCACGCCTCCTTGATGCTCTGGTGCGGCAACAACGAAATCGAACAGGGCTTGGTGGGAGAGGGCTGGACGCCTTTCCACATGAGTTGGGCCGCCTACGATCCGATCTTCAACGAGGCGCTTCCGGAACTCGTCCAGCAGCTTGATCCCGGCCGGGACTACTGGCCGGCAAGCCCGCACAACCCGCTCGACCGATCGACGCACAACGATCCCCGAGCCGGCGACGCGCACTTGTGGGACGTGTGGCACGGGAAGAAGCCTTTCGAGTGGTACCTGACTTCCCAGCACCGATTCTGCAGCGAGTTCGGGTTTCAGTCGTTTCCCGAACCGTCGAGTCTGGAGCAGTTCACCCTCTCGCAAGACCGGCAGTTCGATAGCCGCGTCATGGATTTGCATCAGCGAAGCCCCGTCGGCAACGGTCTGATCCTCGACTACATGCGCCGGTATTTCCGGGTGCCGGCGGCCTTCGAAGACCAAGTTTGGTTGAGCCAAATCCTGCAAGCCACCGCCATCGAGACGGCGGTGAGCCACTGGCGGCGCAACCAGCCCAGAAGCATGGGCGCGCTGTACTGGCAACTCAATGATTGCTGGCCGGCAGCGAGCTGGTCCAGTATCGACTACTACGGGCGATGGAAGGCAATGCACCACCGCGCGCAACACTTCTTTGCTCCAAGGTTGATCAGCCTCGTGTTCGATGAGAAGCGCTCGCTCGTCGAGGTGCACGCGACGAACGACGGCGCATGGGTTGCCGGGAGCCTGAACGTCGTGCTGACAACGGCGGCAGGAGAGGTGCTGAGCCAGCAGGTGTACGACGCTGAGCTGCCGGCGCGGTCGAGCCGCATCATCGAGCAACTGGATCTGACGCAGCCTGTCGGAAGCTGGGGCGTGAGCGATCTGGTCGCCTGGGTTCGGTTCGATGCGGTGGACGGAGAGACGGCCGAGGCGATGCTGCCGCTGGCCTCGTTCAACCGGCTGGCCCTCCCTGCACCTGAACTCGACATCACGGACGATCAGACGGACGAGCAAGGCCGCAGACTAACCGTCCGGGCCCGGCACAATGCGTTTTGGGTCTGGGTCGACAGTGGGGTATCGCCGATTGACGTTGAAGGGCAGTTCCGGCACATACGGGCTGGAGAAACGCACACGTTCACGATCCGCCGGCAGGCTGGGCGTGCGGAGGTCACTATTCGCAGTCTGTACGATCTCATGCCGCCGGCACCTTCGAGCGGTCCACCGGTTCGATGGTTGGCTGCCGGGGGCTTGCTCGCTGGTCTGGCCATGGCCTACGCTCTTCGCTCAAAACCGTGACGCAACGATGAAGCTCATCTTGGTTCTTGCAGCTCTTGCTGGTGCAGGGGTGGCCGTGTGGTCGTTCTGGCCGCGTGCATCCGCCGGCCTGCCGGAACAGAAAACGGATACCGTGCCTTCATCCGAGGCCGCGGTTCAGGTTGAAGGGGAGGAGCGTACGGGCTCGCTGGGCGCCTCAGAGAAAATCAGAGCCGTCACGCTAGATGCCTGGCACAAACCGCCGGAAGGAACACTGGCTGATCTAGCTTCGCATGGCGTGTCCCACATTGCCCTCGTGACATTCGGTTGGCAGGAGGCGTACAACACGCCTCGGATTCGGATGAAAACAGATGCGCGCTGGTATACCGAAAGCGACCGTGGAATTGCCGAGCTGGCCGAGCGGGGCCGAGCACACGGGATTCGCGTGATCGTCAAGCCCCATCTGTGGCTCAGCAACTCGGCTGCGGAAGAGTTCTACCAAGGCAAGAAGGTCATCACGAAGAAGTGGCGGGACGGAATCGAATTCCAGAGTGAATCGGATTGGCAGACCTGGGAAGCGGATTACCGCCGGTTCATGTTGCATTACGCCGATCTGGCCCAAGAAATCAGGGCCGACATCCTATGCGTGGGCACCGAACTGCGGAGTACGGTCGCAAACCGGCCGGCGTATTGGCGAGGCCTCATTGCAGAGATTCGCGAGCGGTTCGACGGCCGGCTCACGTATGCGGCCAACTGGTACAAAGGATACCAGGAAGTGCCGTTCTGGGACGCGCTGGACATCGTCGGGGTGCAAGCGTACTTCCCACTCAGCAACGACGAGTCACCCAGTGCCGACACGTTGATCGCCGGCTGGCAGCGGCACAAAGAAGCCCTCGAAACGCTTCAGCGTGAAGCCGGCAAGCCACTCATGTTTACGGAGCTAGGCTACCGGAGTGTGCCTTTTGCGGCCTCGGAGCCGTGGACGTGGCCGTCACGCGCCGATCGGGGAAGTGTTCGTCCCGACCTGCAGCTTCAAGCCGATCTCTATGAGGCGTTTTTTCAGGCGTTTTGGTCGGAGCCCTGGTTTGCCGGCTCCATCATCTGGAAGTGGTACCCGGAAGGTGCGCACGACGACGAGCGTCGGGCCATCGACTTCACCCCACAGGATAAGCCGGCCGCTGAGGTACTGCGTCAGTACTACGCCGGCACGTAGGCATCGACACGCTCGGCAGGTGGCGATGAACCTGCCCCTTGCAGTGTGGGAAGAGATTCGGGGGTGCGGGCCGCACGCCAGACTTCGACCGTGAGCAGGAATGCACAGATCCAGAGAACATCCGCGAAGAGCAGGTGCACGAGTTGCATCCAGATGGGGGCAAGCAGCAGGACGTTGATGACCCCCAAAAACATCTGGAACGTGACCAGCCCAATTACGGCCTTGGCCAACCGCTTCACGAGATCGTTGGCCATGCCGGCAACGATGAGAACACTGACGCCTACCATGAAGCCCCCGACCACGACGGCAATCATCGGATGCCAGATGCGCAAGCGGAGCAAGATGTGAGCGGTAGGGGAGAAGTCCTGGCGAAGCCCTTCAGACAGGCTACCGGCTGGAAAGAGCGTGTCCCCAAGTGCCGTTATGGCTCCACTGGCCCCAAGAATCAAAAGGCCAATGAGCCCAAAGGCTAGGAAACGGGAGAATTTGGCTGCGCCGTCGACGAAGGCCGGCTCGCGCTCTTGAGAGCGCCAAGCGGTCAGCGTGATCCACCCGATCAAGATGAGCGTGTTGACCAGGTGAATCGCCAAGCCGACGGCCCGCCCCATCGACGCATTGTCACCCACGAGTTCGAAAAGCACCAAGCCGGCCCCGATGAGCGCCTCGATGATCATGAACACGAGCGTCCACACAGCCGCCTTGCGTACGCCGTGTCCTTTCGAAAAGGCACGGAAGGCCCAGATCACGAGCACCAGCGTCAGCAGGCCGGCAATCCCACTCGTGATGCGATGCGAGAGTTCGATGAGCGTCTCGACGGAGGCGTCTCTCGGGATGACCTCACCGTTACACGACGGCCAGTGCGCGCCACAGCCGGCACCAGATCCGGATGCACGGACAAAGGCCCCCCACATGATGACGAGCAGATTATAGCCCAGGAAGCCCCAGGCAAACCGAGTAAAACCGCGATTCATGGCTGAGAGGTTGGGGAATGGATTCCGTGTAAGATGTATGCCTATCCAAGGTCAGGGTTTTGCTCAACCGGTGAAAAACGGTTTCGGATGAAGGATGAAGGCAGAAGGTAAAAGGACGCAGGGGCAAGGATTACTGAAACTGGGGGGGCGAAGCCATTCATTACAGAATGCAAAAGCTTCTCACCACGGAATCCTTCATCCTTATACCTTCATCCTTCACCCTGGATCTTCCAGCGCCGGCACGTAGGAATCTTCCTACGGCACGTGACTGTAACGTCTTACCGGGTTTGATCCAGCGTATCGTTTTATTACTCTCAGTCTCAGAAGCAGACTACGTTGTGATACGTGAGGCACGTTAGACGTAGAACTGCTGAAGGAGGCAAGTCCAACAAAAAGAGGCACTTAGGCTTTCATTTGGGTCTTCCCCCAATTGACTTGGCATCGTAATTGCCCCGATTATTGGCACCTACGTACTGGAGTCCAGCACTCAGATTCCGAGGCAAAGGAGGAGAATCTGACGGCTGAAGGAAGCGTTGTTTTTGGAGCATTTCCCGGCAGAACTGTGCGCCGGCTCGCCCCACGAAGCAGCCCGGATTCCTGGCAGAATCCGCCCTCATCGTCACCTCTCTTCTGCGCATCCACCGTCTGATCTGCGCGTCGCTGCTGCGGCAGTCTTTGGTACTCTACTTACTGTGCTCCTCGTGAGAGGCTCTCGCGCCGGCTCTAATCGTTTGCTTGCCGGAACGAGTTCACGAGTAGTCAACCAAACACCCCAAATTCTGTCAAGGAGGTAACCTGACATGGGTCAACAACAACTTCTACTCCTCGTTCTGGGCATCGTGATCGTCGGCATCGCCACGGTCGTTGGTATCAACGCCTACTCCGAGAACACGGTCAAAACCAACTGGGACTCGCTCCTGCAAGACACGATGCGCATCGCTAACGACGCGCAACAGTGGAAAGCCAAGCCGGAACTCTTCGGTGGCAGCCCGGACGACACGAAGTCTGACCAGGACGACTACAGCGCCCTGGACGATTTCTACGAGCTCGGCTACTCGGCTGACAACGTCTACAACGGTGGTGCCTGCTACTTCAACCTGAACGGTGAGTACCAGATCGACACGACCGATGACCTCGAGATCACGGCCTACAACGTGGCCAATGACAACGTCGTCGAAGTGTCTGTGCTCGGTACGACCGAAGGCGACATCGCGCTCGTCGGCTACATTCGCGGCGGTCAAGCTGCGGCAGGCCCGGGCAACGACGATGTCGCGGGTGCAGCGTCCACGCTCGACACCTCGACCGACCCCTGCGGCAACCCGGCCTAAGGTAGACTCTCGTCTACACGGCTACTGCACGTAGCATGCTGCCTGCCTAGCAGGCAATAGGACAGGCGGCGAAGCCTCGCTCGGCACTCGCCGGGTGGCTCGCCGCCTGTCTTGGCATATCGTTTCTGCCTGCGCGCCTTGATCAGGAGGACGTCGGGGCGCGCCGGCAGAGACTCGTTGAGGGGAACGGTATCGCATCCCCGCAACGCACTCGTCTGACCCATCGTCCGAATTCCGCTGAGGCCATGAGAGAGTATCGGTTTTCAGGTGTCGGTTCTGCCGGCCAACCCGTCCGCGGGAGCGTCATCGCTCCGTCGAAGCGCCGGGCCAAGAGCCGGATCGACGCCCTGGCACAAAAGCATGGGTTCCAGACGCAGGAGATCGAGCGCCGCAACTCCTACATGTACAAGGTAGAGCACGCCAGCGGTGAGATCGTAAAAGGTGAAGTCAGAGGCTACACCGTCGAGGAAGTTCGAGCCGCACTAGAGCGGCAAGGCCTGAAGATTATTCGAGTTGAGAAGAAGCTCATCTCGTTCAATATGAAGCCTGCCACGACGGATATCGTGCTCTTCACGCGGCTTGCTGCTAACATGCTCAAACGCAAGCTTCCGTTCGACGAGGTGCTGAACCTGCTCGCAACGGATACCAAAAACGCCTCGCTCAAGCAGGTCATCCGAGACCTCAACAGCGACCTGAAAGGCGGGATGAACGCGCAGCATGCGTTCATGAAGCATCAGCACATGCTGGGCAAATTTACCGCCTTCATGCTCGGCCTCGCTTCTACGAGCGGTAACATGGCCGAGATGTTCGAGGCAACGGCGAAATACCTCGAGCGCAAAAACGAGTTCAACAAGCAGGTCCGGAGTGCGCTCATCACGCCGACGATCACGCTTCTCGCAGCTGTTGCCGTATTCGTGTGGTTCATGTGGAGCCTCATCCCGCAGATGATGGGGCTGTTCACGCAATTTGACGTGACCATTCCGCCGTTCACGAAGGCCAGCCTCGCGTTCTCCCATTTCATGGATCAGAACTACTGGTGGATCCTGCCCATCTTCTTCGGATCCATCATTGCGTTCCTCGTGGCCTCGCGCCGGCCCAGGGGGCAGTTCTATCTGCATAAATACATGATCAAGTTGCCGGCCATCGGCGACCTGCTGCACAAGCTGAACCTGGAGATTTTCTGCCGGGTCTTCAGCGTGCTCTACAGCGGCGCCGGCGAAAACCAGGAGGTGATGCGCATCTCCGCGGAGGCGACCGGCAACACGTACATCGAGCACCAGATCCAGACGATCACGGTGCCGATGATGATGGCGCAAGGACGCGACCTCGTACTCAGTATGGCCGCGTCCCGGGTATTTCTGCCCATGACCCTGGCGCGCTTCCGATCAGGTGCTGAAACCGGATCGGTACGGGAAAGCGCGGACGAAATGGCAGAGTTTTACGAAAAAGAAACGACGCTCAAGCTCGCAGTCACCGTCGAATCGATCAAAACGGCCGTCGCCGTGGTGATCTCTCTCTTGGTGGCCTTGCTGACGATCATCTCGACGGAGACGGCCTTCATGGTCCCGTCCGGCGCGGATGTCATGGGCATCGGTTAATCCTGATTCAATGGCGGTCGGAATTCCAAAGCCAACCTTGAAGCCACCGGTCATCAAACGGCCGGACCCCGCCCTCGTGCGGCGCGGTGAAGCCAGGCTCATCCAACTCAGGAAGAGCCCGGCCGGCGATGCCGTGCGCGACCGGGTCGTGAGCCGTGCCGTGGCACGTGGGATCGTGTCGGTCCAGCAGGCACAGGAAGCCTTCGAGGTCTGGCTCGAGTCTGGCAAGAAGGACACGCTCTGGCGAACGCTGTCGATGCACCCGGAGGTCGACCACGAGGCGGTCTATGCTGAGGCTGCCAAGATTTACGCCTTCCGCCCGATTGATCTGAACTCCGAGCCGCCCAACGATGAGGCGGTCAAGAAACTCCTGGAGCTCTTTCCCTCAGAGCGGCAGGAGAAGCTGCGCCAGCTCAGAATCCTTCCACTCGAGCGCGTGCAAAAAGCCAAGCGCGGCGGAAGCCGGCTCTTGTTTGCCACGCACGACCCCACGAACCCGGAAATTCTTCGCTTTCTCCATGCCAACGTGCAGGAGAGCTTTGACTTGTGCTACGCGCCCGAGTCGCAGATCATCCAACACCTCGAACGCTCCTTCCAACGGCGCAACGAGTTCTTGGAGCGTCTGCGGAGCGAAGAAGAGGCGATGGACTTCGGGGCGCACCTCGAACTCGGCGAGACCAAAAAGCTCGTCGACGAGGATGCCCTGGATGCGGAAATCAACCGCTCCTC
>JBCDHV010000118.1:0-9122 GCA_038749615.1 Bacteroidota bacterium | reverse complement strand
GCTCTCCATGTGGATCTCGGCGATGCTCACCCAACGAAGCCGCACGCTGAACCCTTCGAGCATCGCTTCGAACCCGTTGAGTAGGACGCTGGAAACAACCTCCGTCAGGATTTCCGGCGACAGCGTCGATGTGCCGTCGCGCCCGATGGCTTCGACCCGGAAGCGGTACATGCCTACGGGCGTCTCGGCAATCAGGAACGAATACGACGTGGTGTCTACCGGCGTGCCGGCAGCAGCAACCGTGTCGACGGGAGCGAACTCCCCGTTCGGGACTTGCCACTCGACGATGTAGCGGTCGATCTCAAATTCGCGCGCGGTCTGCCACTCGAAGAGTTCGCCTTCGTTCTCTTGCTCGGCCGAGAAGGCAAGCCACGTCACCTGCGCCGTCGCAACGATGGCTACGGGGTCAGAGAACCCCACCTCCCCGTTGGTGCCGGCCCACCGGACGCGGTAGACCTTTTCGCCGGCTTCGGTCAACGGAAGCGCAATCTCGTACTGCGTGGCCTGATTCTGTGCCGGCTCGGTCGCCACTTCGGCCTGCGTTCCGTCGGCGTTGAGGCGTTCAACAGCGAACGCGTCCAGATTTTCCTCGATCGCCGTGCTCCACCGGACCGTCAGTGAATCGAAGGCTTGCTCGAGAATGACGCCCTGAAACTGAGCAACGGGGCGAGCCTCGGTGATGGAAACTGTAGGCGACAGCCCTTGCTGGCTGAACGGGCCTTTCCAATGTAACCGGAAGACATACTCGCCTGAGAGGGCATCCGGCAGTACGAACGTATACGAGTCAGGCTTGCCTGACGCGGCACGGCTTCCAATCAACTCAAAGGCACCGCCGTTGAATGACCGCTGCACATCGAACGACTCGATGTTGTCCTCGCTCGTCGTGGTCCAGCTCAACTCGATATCGCCGGCGTTGTCTCGGGTGGAAAGAGCACCGAACGTAACCGAACTACGCTGCACATTGAGTGAGCGTGGCTCCGATGTGTTCGTCTGGCCACTCGTTCCACGCCAGCGGATGCGGAAGGTGTTTTCCCCATTCGGCAGATTGGCCGCCCGAAATTCGTACGAGCGCGACGAGGCAAGCGGTACGTTTGCGACGGCTTCGAACGCTCCTCCCTGATACGAGCGTTCGACGACGTATTCCTCGAGATTCAGTTCTTGTGAGGTCGCCCACCGCACCACAGCGTCGACGCCGCTCTGCTCGACCGTAAACTGGCTAAACGTGGCCCGTGCGGCGGACGTGTTCTGCAGGATGAACTGGTCATGCCGGGCCCCATCGGTGTCGTAGAACTCGATCTGGATTTCCGCACACGTAGCATTCATCAGTGAGGCACCATTGCCACCCGTCCAGCGCACCTCGCTGCCCTCTTCTGGCGTCCGGGCAAAGTTGTACGGCGAGCGCCCGCCGGCCCCGGTGATGATGTAGGGAATGCCATCGCGCGTGAGGCGCTCGTAGAGGTGTTCGTGGCCGGCGAGGACCATGTCTGCCCCCCAGGCGGCGTAGGGCCAGCGCATGACGGGTGTCCCCCCGCGGGTGCTGGACGAGAACGGCGGGTGGTGCAAGATCACGGCCTGCCAGCACGAGGTCGAAGCCGCTAGCTTGTCACGTAGCCAGCGCGCTTGCGCCGAGTTCGGGTCGATGCCGGCCGGCTCGGCGCTGTTGCTGTTGATGATGAAGAAGTGCACCGGGCCTCGCACGAAGTCGTAGTAGCGCTCGTTTCCGGGCAGCTCGAAGAAATCGAAGTACGGCCCCGTACAGGTATCGCCCGAGCATGTGATGGAGTACCAATCGTGGTTGCCGAGACTCGGGAAAAACTTATTCGTCGTGGCACCCTGGCCAAACTGACCTTTGTACGGCGCGATATAATCAGCGTAGGGCTCGCCGATGCACCGGTCGATGCTGCGCTGCTCCCCCTTGGGATAATTATTGTCCCCCGTGGTCACGATGAACTCCGGATCCCAAGAGTCGATGAGCCGGCTAACGGCTAGCGTCCGCTCGTTTCCAATGTCGTATCCGCCAAAATCGCCCACGACGGCAAACCGGGCGGTCCCCTGAGCTGTGGCAAGCATCGGGAGCACGAGCAGACTCGCCAGAAAGAAGAAGAACGTGCGAGGCATGGCTTGTACGTAGTTACTGGGGGGAGCCGATGAATATAGAACGTGTCTAAATGGCCGCAACCGTGAAGAATCGGTGGGGCGTGTTCGGTGTTCAGTGTTCAGTGTTCAGTGTTTCGAAACTGAACGTCTCCCCACGCCACGCCCCAGACGTACCCTTGCGCAACCAAGAGCTGCCCAACTAAAAACAGCCCAACCGAGAGCCAACCCATGTCCGACTTTTATCACCTGGAAGCCGTCTTGACTGATGCTGAGAAAGCGGTCGTCGAGCGTGTCCGGCACTTTATGACCGAGCACGTCGCGCCGGTCATCAACGATCATTGGAGCCGGGCCTCGTTCCCGCACGATCTACTGCCGGCCTTCGCTGAGACAGGCATCTTCGGGCTCCCGTATGATGGCTACGGGTGCCTGGGTGGCTCAAAGGTGCTCAACGGGCTCGTCGAGCGTACGATTTCGCAAGTCGACCCTTCGATGGGAACGTTCTTCGGCGTACAGAGCGGCTTGGCAATGGGCTCAATCTACCTGCTCGGTTCAGACGCGCAGAAGGCGGAATGGCTGCCGGCGATGCAGCGGCTCGAACAAATCGGTTCGTTTGGGCTGACTGAACCTGAAGTCGGCAGCGGCATCTCGCGTGGCATGACGACGACCTGCCGGCGCGATGGCGATCACTGGGTCCTCAATGGCCAGAAAAAATGGATCGGCAACGGCACGTTTGCCGATGTCAACATCGTCTGGGCACGCGATGAGGGCGACGGGCAGATCAAAGGGTTTCTCGTGCGAAAAGACACGCCGGGGTTCACGGCGGAGAAGATGCAGCAGAAGATCGCCTTGCGGGTGGTGCAGAACGCCATCCTGACGATGACCGACTGCCGCGTGCCGCACACCGACAAACTCGAACACGCCAACTCGTTCCGGGACACGGCCAAGGTGCTCAAGATGACCCGCGTTGGCGTGGCCTGGCAGGCCGTGGGCTGTGCCGCCGGCGCGTACGAGTTGGCCTTGGCCTACGCAAAGGAACGCGAGCAATTCGGCAAACCGATCGCCGGCTTCCAACTCGTGCAAGATCTGCTCGTCCGGATGCTCGGCAACGTCACGTCGGCCGGCTGCCTGGCGCTTCGGCTCACGCAAATGCAGGAAGCCGGCACCATGAACGACGAGCACGCCTCGCTTGCCAAGGCCTTCTGCACCGTAAAGTGCCGCGAAACCGTCGGTTGGGCCCGAGAACTTCTCGGCGGCAACGGCATCCTGCTCAACTACGATGTCGGCCGCTTCGTCGCAGACGCCGAGGCGATCTACTCGTACGAAGGCACCCGGGAAGTCAACACGCTGATCGTAGGCCGCGCCATCACGGGCCACAGCGCGTTTGTTTGAGGGTAGTGTTTAGTTTTTAGTGTTTAGACCAAGCTGCACCGTCTCCAATGGATCCAAACACTAAACACCAAACACTAAACACCAGAATATCCCGTTGCATCGAGCTTGCTCGTCTCGGGGCCGGCTCGGTAAGCCCGAACCCGATGGTCGGCTCGGTGATCGTCGATGCCGACGGGCGTGTGGTGGGTGAGGGATACCACCAGCGGTACGGCGAAGCGCATGCGGAGGTGAATGCCGTCGCCGATGCCAAACGGAACGGCGCGAACCTGCACGACGCGACGATCTACGTCAGTCTCGAACCGTGTAGCCACCACGGCAAGACGCCTCCCTGTGCCGATCTGATTATCCGCGAGGGCATTCCGCGGGCCGTGATTGGCATGCGCGATCCGTTTCCGAAGGTCGATGGAGCCGGTATCGAGCGGCTGCGGGCCGCCGGTGTCGAGGTCACGGTGGGTGTTCTCGAAGACGAATGCCGGAGGCTGAACCGGGCATTTATCCACCACGTCCAAACGGGCCGGCCGTTGGTCACGCTAAAAATCGCCCAGACGCTCGATGGCCGGACCGCGACGGCCACCGGTGAATCGAAGTGGATCACGTCGGAGGATTCACGCCGGCGCGTCCATCAGTGGCGAGCCGAGCAAGACGCAGTGCTCGTCGGAGCCGGCACGGCGCACGCAGACGATCCGTCGCTTACGGTCCGGCTTGCCGAGGGGCGCAATCCCATCCGCATCGTTCTGGACCGGGCGGGAACGCTCCCCCCCACTCTCAAGCTCTTCACCGACGCGCACGCCGGCCAGACGCTGGTCGTCACGGCAGAGGACGTGCGGCCCAGCTACATCGGCCCAGCGCTCCATCTGCCGGCTCCGGTAGTGAACGGTCACGTGGACCTCACGTGGATCCTAGACCGCCTCGGAGCTGGCGACACGCCCTTAGGCCGGCCGGTGCAGTCGGTGTTGGTCGAAGCCGGCACGGGGCTCGCCACGGCCATGCTGCCGCTTGCCGACCGCATCGCGCTCTTCCTGGCACCCAAGCTCCTGGGTTCGCCGGCCCGCCCCGCTTTCGGCGACCTCGGCATCGAACGGATGCACGAGGCGATAGGGATGCGGATCGAAACCGTCGAGCAGGCCGGCGAGGACGTTTTGGTTGTGTGCGAACGCCGGAATGGCGATTCCCCAAACGAAGGCATCAACCGGTAGAGGCGTTGCATGCAACGCCTCTACAGGGGTGCCACGCACGTGCGGGAACGCCAAATCCGGATGTGCCACGTACGTACAGGAACGTCAAATCCGGGTATGCCGGGATTGTCCGGGAACGCCGCTTATTCCACCATCGCCATTTCCGGGACCTCGATGTCGAACGCGTCGAGCCAGAAGTTCGTCATCTTCGTGTAAAGGTTGATCCGGGCGGTCCCGCCGTAGATGCCGTGGTTGCGGCCGGGATAGACGAAGAAGTCGAACTGCTTATTGGCGTCGATTAGCGCATTCGCCATTTGGATGGCATTCTGGAAGTGCACGTTGTCATCGAGGTCACCGTGGACGATGAGCAGTTCCTGGTCGTCGGCGAGGCGGTCGGCGTAGGTGATCGGGGAGCCGACGCGGTAACCGTCCGGATTCTTCTGCGGGGTTGACATGAAGCGCTCAGTGTAGATCGTGTCGTACTGACGCCAGTCCGTAACTGGTGCAACCGACACGCCGGCAGCGAACGTCTCTGGCCCATCGCCCATCAGCATTGCATTGAGCGTCATGAAGCCACCGTAGCTCCAGCCCCAGATCCCGATGCGGTCGGCATCGACGAACGATTGCTCGGCCATGTGCTGGGCAGCTGCGATCTGGTCCTCTGCCTCGACGACCCCGAGTTGCTTGTACGTAATCGTCTTGAACGCATTGCCACGCGCGCCCGTCCCCCGGTTGTCGACCGTAGCGACGAGGATGTCGTGATTCTCGGCAAGCATCGTGTGCCAGAGCTGGCGTTGGCCGCCCCAGCTGTTACGCACCGTCTGCGAGCCCGGCCCGCCGTACACGAACATCAATAGCGGGTACTCGCGGTTGGGGTCGAAGTCGCTGGGCTTGATGAGCATCGCGTTCAGCGGCGTCCCATCAGCGGCAGGGACCGTGGTGAATTCTGGTGTCGGCAGTGCGTACTCGGCGAGGGTGTTTTTTAGCCGGTCGTTGGCTTCGAGCACCGTTACGAGGTCGCCATTCATGCGATGCAAGCTCACGGTAGCCGGCGACGTGACGTTCGAGTACTGATCGATGTAGTAACGCAAATCCGCAGAGGGATTCACGTTGTGCCAGCCGGCTCCTTCAGTGATGCGTTCGGGTTGGCTGTTGCGCTTCGGCTTGAGCGGAAAGCGGTAAAGCTGGCGCTCCGTCGGGCTTTCGATGGTGGCGGTGAAGAACACGTCCTTGCCATCGGTGCCGTGAAAATCCGTGATGTCCCATTCGCCACTGGTGATCTGCCGGACGAGTTCGCCGGTGTTGCGGTAGAGGTAGATATGCCGGTACCCATCGGTCTCGCTGACCCAGACGAAATGGTCTTCATCGTCGAGGTAGGTGATTTGCCCGACATCGAGATCGCTGAAGCCGGTTTCGGCATCGATCCACACGTCGGAGCGCTCTTCGAGGATCGTATCGACGGCCATGGTGGAAGGATCACCGTAGAGCACATCGAGCGCCGTTTGGTCCCGGTTCAGGCGGAACATCCACACGTAGTGCGTGCCGTCGATGCTCGGGGTCCAGCCCATTTGCGGGAGGTATTCGAGGCTATCGCCGCCGGCCTTCCAGGTGCCGGTGTCGAAGAAGCGCGTGTCGCCAGACGGCACATCGATGACGCCAGCGCGGATTTCGCTATTGGTCTCGCCGGCTTTCGGGTAGCGAAACTCGACCATGTCCGGGTACTGCCCGCGCAGGTCGGCCATGGCAAAGTCGCGCGTGGCTGATTCGTCGAGTTGGAGGAAGGCGATCTGGTGGCCGGTCGGGCTCCAGCGCCAGGCATCGCGCAGGCCAAATTCTTCCTCGTAGACCCAATCCGACGTGCCGTTGATGATGCCGCCATCGGCCCCATCGGAGGTAAGCTGGATCTCCTCCATCGTGCTGAGATCGACGGCAAACAGGTTGCGGTCCCGCACGAAGGCCGCGTACGAACCATCCGCACAGAACTTGGCGAACATCTGGAAGCCCTTGTCCCGGTCTCCCAAGGGCGTCAGCGTGCCGGCTTCGACATCGTAGACGTAGTAGTACCCCTTCGTGTTGAGGCGCCAGACACGCTCGGAGTCGGTGTAGAGGAGCGCCTTCGTGCCATCGGCCGTGTAGGCATAGCCCTCAATCTGGAACGGCTGCCCCGTGTCGGGTGCGGTGAGACCACCAATCAGGGTTGTCTGCTCGTCGGTTTCCAGGTTGTAGCTGACGAGTTCGCTGCCTTCGGCTCCGTTGGCGATGTAGGTCACGACAGGCCCTTCATCGGCCCAGCGCCCCCCGTTGAACCCGTCGCCGTAGAAGGTGGGCGAGGCAAAAATCGATTCGAGTGTGAGGCGCTGGGGCTCAGGGTCCTGTGCGAAAGAGAACGTTGTGAGACTGAGAGCCAGTAGGAAGGAGAGGAGGCGAGACATGGTGGAGTTCAGGTAGTGAAGCTATGCCGAGAACGGCACGCGCACAGAATCTGCGATTGGTTGACTTGAATGTACGGACTCTCTTTCGAATCGATCCGAACCAACAGGTGCTCACGTTCAGGAGCTATTTTTCCGCATCTAGCGGAAACTCACTTGAAAGTTGCCCGTCACGTGAAGTAACCTTCATACAAGCAAATCGCGTTGGCTTTCTCCTCAACAAAGCCGTGACGGAGAGCACTCCACAGCTCGTTGGGAGTTATTCCAGGAGGGATCTCCCCCGTCCACCATCGGCTGCCTGCTCATCGCACTTGCCTCCACACTCTTCTGGTAGCACATCTCCTGAAGAGGCAATGTCACTCTTATCCTATCTACCATTATGCGTAAAACGCTACTCGCTTGCGTTGCGGCTGCTTTCTGCTTCGTCGCTACGCCTGCCTATGGACAGCTTGCTCCCGTCATCGACTTCTCACCGGATCCGGTCCTGATTCCGACGAGCGGCACGACTATGGTCAGCGTGTCGGTCCTCGACTTCGTCGTTGATGGTACTCAAGCTATTCGTGTTCTCAATGCTAACAACTCGCCCGTTTCGGTCGCCCTCTCTGGTGGCTCCTCGGGCGTCCCGGCCAACGGCTCCTTCACGATCGGCCTGACCGGCAGCGGTGCCGATGTCGAGGCGGACCCGGGCGACAACCTGTTCCTGGTCTACTCTGACAACAGCGTCGATCAAGCCGTTACTTCGACGAGCCCGCTGCCCGTCGAGCTCACCTACATCCGTGCCGTTGCTGACGGTAGCGATGTGGTTCTCGAGTGGGGCACGGCCACGGAAACCGACAACGCCGGCTTTGCCGTCGAGCGTGAAGTCGGTGGTGAGTGGGTCGAACTCGGCTTCGTCGAAGGCTTCGGCACGACGGTCGAGGCGCAGACCTACTCCTACCGCGCCGACGACCTCGGCCCGGGCATGCACCGCTTCCGCCTGCGCCAGGTCGACTTCGATGGTGCGTTCGAGTACCTGCCAGTGACCGAAGCTGCTGTGACGGTGCCGGACGAGTACTACATTGAGCCGGTTTACCCGAACCCGTTCAACCCGACGGCCACGTTCCGCTTCGCCGTGCCGGCTGACCAGACGGTCAACGTCGCACTCTACGACGCGCTCGGCCGGCAGGTGAGCGTGCTGATGAACGGTGCCGTCCAGGCCAACCAGCCGCAGACGCTCCGCATCGACGCCACCGGCCTCGGCAGCGGAACCTACCTGCTCCGCGTTGCTGGCCGCACGGGCATCGTTACGCAGACCCTCACGGTCGTCAAGTAACGAGACTTCGTCGCGGTTGAGGAGATCGCCGTACGAACAGGCTAGCCGATTTTGAAAACGCCGGCTCTCTTCGGGGAGCCGGCGTTTTTTCGTGGAGGTGTGGAAGGGTTGTATTGGGAAAGAATGGACGAGTTGCGGAGTGAGAAGTACCATGGGAGACCTTCCCAAATACAGAGGAGATCGACATTAATGCGCATACTTTTTGAGGACAACCACCTTCTCGTCGTTATGAAACCGGCGGGGACGCCCGTGCAGGCCGATGAATCGGGGGATCTCGATTTGTTGACGAAGGCCAAGGCGTACGTCAAGCAGAAATACCGTAAGCCCGGCGACGTGTACCTCGGACTGGTGCACCGGTTAGACCGGCCGGTGTCCGGCGTGCTCGTACTGGCACGGACCTCCAAGGCGGCCAGCCGGCTCTCGGCTCAGTTCCGGGCGCACACGCCCGTGAAGCGCTACCTTGCACTCGTTGAAGGCAAGCTGTACGGTGCAGGCACGGAGATCGATTACCTCGCCAAGCGCAACCGGCACGTCCGGCGTGTCAAGCCCAGCTATCCAGGGGCCAAGCGGGCCGAGTTGGACTGGATCTCGCGGGCGTGGGGCAAACGCAACTCGCTCATCGAGGTCACGCTCAAAACGGGCCGGCCCCACCAAATTCGGGTGCAACTCGCCAAGCTCAAGCATTCGATTCTGGGCGATCTCCGGTACGGTGCCTCGGGG
>JBCDHV010000117.1:0-9223 GCA_038749615.1 Bacteroidota bacterium | reverse complement strand
GAACGCGTGCATCAAGAGGGCCTCATCGACCTCCACGCCGGCCGGATCGTAGGCATCCGGGAGCAGGGAACGGTGCAACGCCTCGCCGCGCTCTGCCTCGGCATCGGCGCGCACGCGGGGGCGGATGGCGTCCAGGTCTGCATACGTGATACGCTTCTCACCAACCTGGAAGCAGCTGTAGCCGGCCTCGGTCTCAAACGGTGCGAACAAGGCTCCTTGCGGCATATTCATGGCCCGGGCGGCCATCGGGTCTTGGCCAGCGTCCCGGTAGCCCAGGTAACCACCTGTTTCCCGAATATCGGCCCGCAGGGAATAGCGCATAGCCAATGCCTCGAAGGTCTCTCCGTCTCGGATGCGCTTGCAGAGGGCCAACGCCGTGTCTCGGTCTGCTACGAGCAACTCGCGCAGTTCCACCTTGGCCTCGTCGATGTACCGGCTCCGCCGGCTCGCAAAGTAGTCGTCCAGGTCGATCTCGGTCGAATCGTACGCCGCCGCCATCGTGACCGCGTACAGGTAGGTGGATTCGGACCATGCGGTTTTGCCCTGGACCTTCGGTGCTCGGCCGTACCCAGCTTCCAGCGCCACGTCGCTCATGATCCGGTCGCGGATGGCAATTTCGAGGGCCGGCTTCAGGTTCGGCCCGAACACGTCGCGAGGCAGATCCGGTAACGCTCGGTAGAACTGGCGTACGGTGAACGGCCGGCCGCCGTAGGTGGCAACGATGCTGGACTCGAGATCTGGCGGGGGCGTTTCGGCAATCCCGACGATGGGGCGCGTTTGGGATTCGGCTGCATTCTGGGGTAACCGCGGGCCGAGGTCTTCGGCGACTCGGTTCAGGACCTCGTAGTCCACCGTCAGCGATTCCGCCCAAACGATTCCTCGGATGTGACGCGCTGCGGCCCAATCCAGCCGGCGGTTCCGGATCTCCGCGCGTGTGTCGGTTCGCTCTTTCGGATCGGGGGTGGCGAACGCAATCGTTTGCTCGACGGAATCGACGCGGAACACGTGCCAGCCCATCAGCGACTCGACCGGCTCTGACACCTCTCCCTCCCTCAGGCCGGACAACACGCGCTCGATTGGCCAGTCGGTTTCTCCCCAGGCGATCCAGCCCAATGCTCCGCCACGTGATGCCATGATTCGGTTGGGAATCGTCTCGCGGGCCACGTCTTCGAATGGCTCGGTGTCCAGCCGCGCGTACAGCCGGCGAATGTCGTCTTCGGAACGGGCGAAGAGTTGCCGGACGTACCGGCGCATCCGCTTGCCAGCCAAGGCGCTATCGACCGCCGTTTCGGTGATCGGCGCGAGGGATGCACTAACCTCGGATTCCAGATAGGCCGTCCGGGCAAACCGCTCGAAATCGCGCGAAAGACGATCTTGGAAAGCCGGCGAGGTCCCCTGCCCCTCCGCCTGTCCCTTTAACCCGATGAGCGCCTGCTCGACCATCCGCTGAGCCACCTGCCGGCGCAACTCAGGCGAATCCTGAGCCGGCACCGTGCGCCAAAATTGGGGATACGCGAACCGGAATTGATCCAGGGTAATCTCGACCTCTCCCCACCGGGCCACCACGGAATCGGCCGGTTCAGAGTGGACCCGTTGGGACGTTGCCGTCAACGGGAGGACGGCCAGAACAAGACTAGCGAGAAGGAACGAAGATCGGGGGGTCACGGGCATCTCCTGCACAACGGTCGATTCGAGCGCCGGCAATCTGGCACAACCCGGCGGCGATTTTTCGATTGGCTGCCTATACTACGCCTGCCAGCTCGCGCTTCGCCTCCGCCCCACCCAAAATCAGCATTTCTTTGCGCGCCCTTCTTTTCTTCTCTCTGATGGCCCTCGCCGGCTGCCAACCCCCTGACGCCCCACCGCCTGAATCCGAACCCCTCACTGAGGTGCGAGGCGTCTGGCTCACCAACGTCGATTCTGAGGTCTTGGACTCTCGCGAAGCCATCGACGACGCCATGCGAAAACTCGCCGAGGCGAACTTCAACGTCGTCTATCCCGTCGTTTGGAATGGCGGCTACACCCTCTACCCGAGCGCCGTGATGGACTCGCTGTTCGGAGCCTCCATCGACCCGCGATTCGAGGGCCGAGACCCGCTGGCGGATCTCGTCGAGGCCGGCGAGCAGTACGGGCTGGTGGTCATTCCCTGGTTCGAGTTTGGATTTTCGTCATCCTACAACGAGAACGGTGGCCGGCTGCTGGCGCAGTTTCCAGCGTGGGCAGCGCGCGACGCCGATGGAGGCTTGCTGACCAAGAATGGCTTCGAGTGGATGAATCCGTACCACCCCGAGGTGCAAGACTTCTTGCTGGCCCTCATTCTCGAAGTCGTGCGCGCCTACGACGTCGATGGCGTCCAGGGCGACGACCGCCTGCCGGCCAACCCGTCCGAAGGCGGCTACTCGGCCTACACAGACAGCCTCTACCGCGCAGACCATGCCGGCGCAGCGCCTCCACGTGATACCAAGGACCCCGATTGGCTGCGCTGGCGGGCCGACCGGCTCAACCAGTTTGGCAAACGGGTCTATGAAGCCGTCAAGGCAGAAGACCCTGGGCTTCTCGTCACCTGGTCGCCGAGCGTGTTTCCGTGGGCGTACGAGGAATACCTTCAAGACTGGCCCTCCTGGCTTGCCGGCGGCTACGCCGATTTGCTTCACCCGCAAGTCTACCGCTACGACCTCGACGCGTACCGTGCGACGCTTGGCAATCTCAACGCCGACACCCTGTCGATGCTGCTCCCCGCCGGCACCGAACTCCCCGAGGACTACAAGCAGCGCATTGCCCCAGGCGTCCTCATGCGCGTCGGCGACTACGTGATCGACGAGCCGTACCTCTTCGCCGCGCTCCGTGCCAACCGAGACGCCGGCTTTCCGGGCGAGGTCTTCTTCTTCTACGAAGGCCTCACCGCCAACGACGGCCGGCTCTTCCAAGCCCTGAAAGACAGCCTCTACACCGAGCCGGCGCGGTTTCCCTCGTTGTAGGTGCGTGGTGTGTGGATTTGTAGTGCGTAGTTGCTCATCGCCCCGTGTCCTGTAGCCGCACACACCACAGACCCACACACTAAGCCCTACACACTACGAACCACACCCCTACCCACCACAATCCACGCCCGAATGCCTTTCCTCGATTACCTGGTCATTGCCGTCTATCTCGGCCTCATGGTGGGCGTGGGGCTGTACGTACAGCGGAAAGCGTCGGCCGGCATCGAGGGCTTCTTTTTGGGCAACCGGAAGATTCCGTGGTGGGCCTTGGGGGCGTCTGGCATGGCTTCTAACCTGGATGTATCCGGGACGATGATCATCGCGGCGCTCGTGTATGCCATTGGGGTGCAGGGCTTTTACATCGAGATTCGGGGAGGCGTCGTGCTCGTCATGGCGTTTTTGATGGTCTTCATGGGGAAATGGAACCGTCGAAGCCAAGTCATGACAGTCGCCGAATGGATGACCTTCAGGTTCGGCGAGGGACCGCAAGGCAAGGCGGCTCGCTTGTTGTCCGCGACGGCTAACCTCGTCTTCACGGTTGGGGCGATTACGTATTTCGCACAGGGCCTCGGCATCTTCGTGGGCACGTTGCTGGGCATTCCGCCGGCCGTCGCCACCTACGCGATGATTGCCCTCGCCACAGTCTACACGGTGGCGAGCGGGCTCTACGGCGTCGTCTACACCGATGTCTTTCAGGGCGTGCTGATTTTCTTCGTCGTGATCTACGTGTGCGCCTACACGTTCACGGGCTACTCCCTCCCCGACGCCTTCGACGTGAGCGTGCCGCTCGGTGCCGGCGCGTTCGAGACGGTCCGGACCTCGCTGGCGCAGTGGGCGGACTGGCGGCCGTCGTGGACGCTCGACTTGCCCGGTGAGTACGCGCAGTACAACCTGTTCGGCGTCGCGGTGATGTTCTACATGCTGAAGGTCATGATCGAGGGCTTCAGTGGCTCGGGGGGCTACATGATCCAGCGTTTCTTCGCTTCCTCCAGCGACCGGGAAGCCGGCTTGCTCAGCTTGTTCTGGATTACACTTCTGGCGTTTCGGTGGCCGTTCGTCATCAGTATCGCCATTCTCGGCATCGTCTACGGCGTCGAGAACGGAGCTATTGCGAACCCGGAAGAAGTATTGCCGATTGTCATCATGGAATACATGCCCGTCGGCATCCGAGGGCTGCTCATCGCCGGCCTCATCGCCGCGGCCATGTCCACCTTCGACTCGACCGTCAATTCCGGAGCCGCGTACTGGGTCAAGGACATCTACCAGTACCTGATCAAGCCCGAGGCCGACGAAAAGACGTTGGTCTGGCAAGGCCGCGCCGCATCGATCCTCTTGGTGTTGATCGGCGTTGCGTTCACGTTTGCGTTTGATAGCCTGAACGATGTCTGGGGCTGGCTCACGATGGGCCTGGGTGCCGGCATCATGATTCCGCAGCTCGTCCGGTGGTATTGGTGGCGCTTCAACGGGTACGGATACGCCGGCGGCACGTTTGCGGGGATGGTCCTGGCGATCGTCGTCCGCTTGTTCTTCGATCTCGATGAGATTTCGACCTTCATCGCCATCGCTGCGGGGACGTTCTTCGCCACTATCGTCTGCACCCTCGTCACGCAACCGACGGACGATGCCACGCTGACCCGTTTCTACGAGATCACCAAACCCTTTGGCTTCTGGGGGCATATTGCTAGCGCCATGCCCACGCCGGCCGCAACCGCTATCCGGTCTGAGACGCGCCAGGACCTGATCTCCCTCGCCGTCGCCGTGCCGTGGCAACTCTGTCTCTTCCTAACGCCGATGGTCTTCATGACTAAGCAATGGCCCCTGTTCTGGCCCCTGTTCGCCAGCCTCGGCATCCTGACCGTACTGCTGTACGTCGTGTGGTTCCGCCGGCTTAAAAGTTGAGGCGTAGAGGCGTGGTCAGGAAGAGGTGTTGAGGCGTGGGGAGGCTTCGCTGCGCTCAGGCAGACGTGGGCAGAGAGAAAGTCGACAGCCAAGGAGCTGTTCACTCATCCACTTTCCTTCCTGACTACGCGTCCACACGGGCGTAGCGTAGCGAAGTCCCTTATCCCCACTGCACTTCGTACGTGCGCGTCTCGCCAGGGCGGATGACGAGGACCGAGCAGAAGCTCTTGATGGTCTCCTTTTTTTTGAACGTGCCGGAGCCAGGGTACAGCCCGATGCGGTACCACTTGGTAGGGACGTCGGCACTGACCTTAATGGAGATGTCCTCGGGCAAGAACGACCACTTCACAACCGTGTAGCGGCGGCTCTTTAGCATGAGCCACTTGGTCTGCATGAGTGGATCTGGACGAAACGATGGGACTTCGGTGGCCGGCTGGCAAAGCAAGAATGCCTTGGTGGAGCGCCAAATCGGCCCATGCAGGGAGTATAGGACGCTCGATTTATATTAATCGCGCTCCTCGCCACTAATTCACTGTGAAACGGGTCCGTGCGGTACGCCCTTGATCGTCCGTACAGGACAGCACGTGGGTACCCCGAGTAGGCTCGATGAAGAACGGCGTCCCCGGTGGGCCACGGTGCACCAGTTTTCCGTCCAAGAACCAGTTCAACTCCGCCGTTCCGGCTGCCGCCGTCGCATCGAGGCGTAACATCTGGTACCGCGCATCGACGCCCGCCCGCAGCTTGAAAGCTGCCCCATCAGCCGGCGAAATAATGGTGGGCGGTTCCCCAGTCCCAACACGCGGGCAGAACGGAGCATGGGCCGGGATCGGCTCGGTATCGAGCCCGTTGGCCCGGCGCCAGGACGCGACGCGCGCCGGCCAATACTCCACGCTCCGCTCGTCGAATACCCGGCCCTGCCGGCACGTCGAACACAGGCTATGCCCCGTCGCCCGGTCGATTTGGACCACGCGGTGGACATCGCAATCATGATGCGGGGTGACACCAGGCAAGAAGTAGGCACGGCGGGTCGATGGGCAGGCTTCGGTGGCCGGCAAGCCAGTGATGGAGCACACCTGCCGGCGCTCCAGCGAGGCTGGGACGCCAAACCAGGAGCCCGCTTGCGATTCCAAGGCTTGCATGATGCGCATCAGGACCGGTGCCGCAGCATCGACGCCAACCAGAGCCGGCGTTCCTCGCCCATCGAAGTTGCCCACCCACACGCCGACTGTGTATCGAGGCGTGTATCCCACGCTCCAGGCATCGCGGTGGCCGTACGAGGTCCCGGTCTTCCACGCGACGGTCGGTACATCGACCGCCCATTCCCAAACGGCCGGCAGTTCGGGCCGGCGAAGCTGCTTCAGCACATCGGTGACGACGAACGCTGCGCTAGCTGACAGCAACGATTCCTGAGCCGGCACTGGCGCGTCGGTCGTCAGCCGGACCGATCCGAACGACCCGCCTCGCGCTAGCCCAGCATAGAGATTCGTCAGCTCCATCAGCCGCACCTCGGCCCCACCAAGCACGAGAGATAGCCCGTAATACGGCCGGTCCTCGGGTAGCGTGGTCACGCCGGCGCGTTTCAGGAACGCGTAGAGCCCATCCGGACCCAGCGCGTTGTCGAGGTTGACTGCCGGCACGTTGAGTGACGCGATCAAGGCCTGATCGGCCGGCACGGCCCCGCTGAACGTCTCGTCGAAGTTGACGGGCTGGTAGCCGGCGTAATCGACAGGAACATCCTCCAGTAGCGTCGACGGTCCGATCACCCCTCGGTCCAACGCCAGGGCATACACGAACGGCTTCAGAGCCGAACCTGGTGACCGAGGAGCCAGCGCCCCATTCACCTGCCCGCTCCGCGCCTCATCGAAGAAATCCACGGATCCAACGCTTGCCAGCACGTCCCCCGTCTCGTTCTCGATCACGACGGCCGCGGCATTCTCGATCCCTTCGAAGCGCAAGCCGGCCACCTGCGCCGAGAGTAGCCGCTCGACGGTACGCTGGAGGTCGATATCGATGGTCGAGGGAATGCGTGCCTGTCCGGGATGCCACCGCTGCAAGGCTTCCGCCCAGTGAGGCGCGACGAACGGCATCCGCTGGAGAGACGATGGGACAGGCTCCGTTTCGGCGAGCCGGTACTCCTCCGCCGTGATCAAGCCGGCGCCGAGCAAGCGCTTCAGGATGCGGTCCCGGCCGGCACGCGCAGCAATGGGATGGCGATCTGGGCGGTACGCGTTCGGACGGTTTGGAAGTGCCACGAGCAAAGCGATTTCGGCCCAGCTCAACTGCTCGGGATGCTTGCCGAACATCCGCTGGGACGCCGCCCCGACGCCGACCAAATTCCCACCGTACGGCGCGAGGTTCAGATACCGCGTGAGCAATTCTTCCTTGGAGTACCGGATCTCCAACTGCACGGCCCGAAGGGCTTCCAACACCTTGTTCGGGAGCGTCCGCTCCTTCGGCTCGATCAGCCGCGCCACTTGCATCGAGATCGTGGACCCGCCCTGGACCACGCGGCCGGCACGTACGTTCGCAACCGCAGCCCGCGCTACAGCCAGAGGGTCAACGCCCAGGTGCCAGTAGTAGCGCCGGTCCTCGACGGCTAGCACAGCCTTCCGGAGCCGGTCTGGTAGCTCGTCGGTCGGCATGGCAAACCGCCAGGCCTCATCTTCAGCGAGGAAGATGCGAAGTGGTACCCCGTCGCGGTCGAGCACGCGCACGGAGGCCGGCGGGTGCAGCGCGTCAGCAGGCGGCGGAAACAGCCGGTCGAGCGCCAGCAGCACGACGCACACACCGAGCACCGCGGCGCCCACGCGCCGGAGCCGTTTTGGAGTCTGCAACAGCGTCGTCATGCGATACGTAGAGGGTCTGACTGCGTCAAGTGGACGCGATCCCGAGAGATCTCTATCCTAGTGTTCAGCCCCGACAGAGTAAAGCCACCCCTCACCACCAATCCGTTCACGAACCGCGATCTCTTTTGAAATCCGTAAGTGCCGAAGCTATCGTCGACCAGTTCGTGCAACTGATGCACGAGGCGAGCCAGACGCTCCCCTACACCATCCGCGTCCCGAACTATTTCGTGGCCGTCCTGCATCCCGACGATTACCGCGCCCTCGCCGGCCTTAAATCCGCGATCATCGAAGAAGCCGAGCGCCGGCTCGACGAAGAACTCGCCCGGCTCAATGGGACGGCTGAGGCTTCCGACAAGCCTGCGTCAAAACTCAAGCAGTGGTTGACGGCAGCGCCCTCGGCCCAATCGGCCAAGACCTACGTCCGGACGGGATCTCGCTGGGACATCGATCTGGACGAGGACCTGGAAGGGCAGCTCGAACAGCGTGGACAGTTCGACATTCACGTCGAGCACGTGGACGCGCCAGCCTCCCCGAGTGTCACGCACGTAGCCACCGGCAACCCGACCCAGAAAATAAACCTCGGGATGGGCGGAAGCGGTACGACGGGCCCGCTGACCAAGCGAATCACCCTCGGCACGCCGGCGGCCCCGAGCCCTGACACCGGCTCGACGGGCCCATCGGCTTCGATGAACGCGTCACCTGTGGTCGCCCGGCTGCGCTACACGGATAAGACGGGCGAGCGGCTGTATGAAATGCGCAAGCCGACCATCGCCGTAGGCCGGGGCGGATCAGGCGTGGAAGTGGACGTAGCGCTCAACGCGAGCAAGGCGATTTCCCGCCGGCATTGCGAGATCCGGCAAACGGCGAGTGGCTTCGAGTTAAAAGACGTGAGCACCTACGGCACCAAAATTGACGGCACGCCTGTCCCATCCGCTATCGACGACTATGGCGAGGAACGAGATACGTGGGTCGTGCTCCCCTCCCGGTGCATGCTTCTGCTGGCCGATGAGTTGGTCGTACGCTTCGATGGTGCATGAACGCGTCCCACGCTGACTTAACCCCTCCCCATGCTGTACTGGACCCATTTCCTCTTTCTCGGCCTCCTGCTGCTGCTGGGCGGAGCCGTCGTGATTGCTGACCGGCTGAACCGGGAGGATCGCTGATGGCTGTATACCGACGCGAGGTTGAAGCAACATCCGAGCAGAACCGACCCTCAAAGCCTGCTGGCCTGGCGGCACGCTCACTCGAACGCCGGCTGATGCTCTTGATCAGCACCGTGCTGCTCGTGGGCGTTGCCCTGACGGTGCTTGCTAAACTGCAACGGCTCGACGAAACGCCACTGGTCGATCTGAGCCGGCTCACGTCCGCCGAGGAGTTAGCGCCGGCGCTCGATGTCTTCGAATTGCCCGCCGACCGTCAGTTTGCTGCCGAGCAGCTCGTGGCCTTCATCGAGCAGACTGGATCTCCAGCCAACGTAGGGGCTCTAGCTCGTGCCCGCGT
>JBCDHV010000116.1:0-9232 GCA_038749615.1 Bacteroidota bacterium | reverse complement strand
GCAGGTCAAGAAGCGCGTGTTGCGGCTGCCGGAGCCGCCGGGAGATCGAGCGGGCGTGATAGGTGAGGGGCCGGCCCTCAGCGTGCTGATCGTTGGGGACTCGTCGGGGGCGGGCGTTGGGGCCTCGCATCAGGACGAGGCGCTGCTCGGGCAGGCGGTAGGCCGGCTCGCGGCGTCGCACCGCGTCACGTTTCAGCTCATCGCCAAGACGGGCGCAACGACGCGCTCGACGCTTCGACGGCTCGAACGCGAACCCCGGCGCGCATTCGACATCGCGGTCACTGCGCTGGGCGTTAACGATGTGATCGCCGGCCGCTCGCTGAACACGTGGCGCAGCGAGCAGCGGTTGCTCCTTGGCCGGCTGCGAGAGCAGTTTGGAGCCGGCACGGTCATCGTCTCAGGCCTGCCGCCCGTGTCAGAATTTCCGGCTCTCCCCCAGCCGCTTCGGTGGTACCTCGGCCGGCGTGCCCAGGACTTTGACGACGCCCTCCGTGCCCTCGCCGAGGAGGAAGGGGCCCAATACCTCCCGCTGGACTTCGACCTAGATGTCACCGCCATGGCCACCGACGGCTTCCATCCCGGCCCTCCAGCCTACGCCGAATGGGGCCGAGCCGCCACCGGCCTGCTGGAGCGGACATAGTTATTCTCGGAAGGTAGCAAGATGTGTTTTGAGTCGGGTCCGGCCCCAAAGCAGTCCTCCCGTACGTTAAAAAGCTTCATCTCACCTCATTGCTTGGCCTCTCGACTGTACTCCCGTTCAATCTGAGAAAAACAAAATGCGTATTGCTGTTCTCCTGGTCTTCTTTGCCACTGCGCCGCAGTTGCCGGCTCAGTCCACGCTGGCCATTTCGGACGACATCCACCATTTCTGGGAGGCCTACGATCAAATCGCAGCCACTGCGGACACGGCCGAGCACGCTCAGATCCTCGACCGGCTCTTTCTAGACCGAGGCACGCCTGGCCTCTCGGCAATGATGCAACGGCGCAACCTCACCGGAGCGGACTACCTGAACGCCATCCGGCAACATCCGCGGTTCTGGGAATCTGTCCGCGCCAACACGCTCGGAACCGACGCGCTCGATGACGAGGTTCGCGCTGCGGTCGAGGGTCTGCGGGCCGTCTATCCGGCGCTCCGGCCGGCGGGCGTGTACTTCACGATGGGCGCGTATCGAACGAATGGGATGACGCTGGGCGATGTGGTGTTCATCGGCTCGGAAATAGCACTTGCGGATAGTTCGGTGATCACGTCAGACTTTGAGGGGGCGCAGGCCGATCACATGCGAACGATGGCCGACCAGAACCCCATTGCCCACATCGGACCGCTGGTTGCCCACGAGTACGTGCACACCCAGCAGGGACCGTTCGGCACGGAGGTCTTGTCGATCGCCCTTCAGGAAGGCGTGGCGTCCTATCTGGCCGAGCTTGCAACGGGCGCATTCCCGCGATTTGACGCCTTCGACTTCGAGCCGGCTCACCGGGACAGTGTCCGGGAGGTCTTCTCGCGCATCATGTTCGGGTCGAGAGCGCTCGGGTGGATGTGGAGCAGCAGAAACGCACCGTTTGGCGTACGGGATCTCGGGTATGCCATCGGCTACGCCATTGCCAAGGCCTACCGGAACCAAGCGGCAGATTCCATGCAGGCCGTGGCAGACTTGATCGAGTTGGACTACCAAGACCCGGCCGCCGTCGATGCGCTCGTTGAGGCGTCAGGCTATTTCGAACAACCACTGGCTGATCTGCGTGCGCGCGTGCCTGCGGTTTCCAACGTCGAGGGCCTGGGAACCGACGGAGAACGCATTGCGCCCGGCCCACGGGTCGTTACGCTGGTCTTCTCTCATCCCATGGATGCTCGGTTCCGCAACTTCGAGCTAGGGCCTCTCGGGATGGACCATATCCTGCGTATCGAGTCGGTTGATGGATGGTCTGAGGATGGCCGGGAGTTGACGCTCCGTGTCGACTTGCCGGCGGATCAGCGGCTGCAACTGGAAATCAGCGAAGGCTTCCGTTCGGCGGCGGGCGTCCCGCTCTCTCCCTACTTGATCGACGTGACGACAGGGCCGGCGGGGTTATGATTTATGATTTATGAAGGCTGTTCGCTCTGCTGGCGCTTGTGCCAAGCGAAAACAGCCTAGCGGAGACCAAACGCTGCGGGTCGATCCAGCAAGACCGCACCGCTCCTCATAAATCATAAATCCCAAATCATAATTCCACTCTCGCGCCCGGCAGCGTCGTCTGCGAAGTCGGGTTGAACCCGTGTAGCCGGCCCGTTTCTCACCTTGACGGCTCGGTGTCACGGGGGTATGTTGAAAGGCCCCGGCAGACCACTAGCCTGGCTGTTCCACCCTCCGCGTTCCGACTTCCCACGACCTCGCGACCTCGATGTCCGACCGCTATCTCGTCACCGCTCGAAAGTACCGTCCGCAAACGTTCCGGGAGCTGGTCTCCCAGGAGCACGTGGCCGGCACGCTCAAGAACGCGATGCGGCTCGACCGGCTGGCGCACGCCTACCTCTTCTGTGGCCCACGCGGCGTGGGCAAAACGACGGCCGCCCGCATCCTCGCCAAGGCGATCAACTGCACGACGCCCATCGCCGAGCGTGACGAGTACGAGCCCTGCCGGCAGTGTGACAGCTGCCGGAGCTTCGAGGAAGGCCGCAATCTCAACATCATCGAGATCGACGCGGCGTCCAACAACTCGGTTGAGGACGTGCGGTCGCTGCGGGACAAGGTGCGCATTCCGCCGCAGGGCGCGAAGAAGAAGGTCTACATCATCGATGAGGTGCACATGCTCTCCAACGCGGCGTTCAACGCGCTGCTGAAAACGTTGGAAGAGCCACCGCCCCACGTGCTGTTCATCTTCGCGACGACCGAGCCCCACAAGGTGCTGCCCACGATTCTATCACGGTGCCAGCGGTTCGATTTCCGGCGCATCACGGTGCCAGAAACGGTCGAGCGGCTCCGCCTCATTTGTGACGAGGAAGGCCTGACAGCTGACGAGGCCTCGCTGATGCTGATTGCTCGCAAAGGCGACGGAGCACTCCGCGATGCACTGTCCGTCTTCGACCAAGCCGTGTCGCTCTGCGGGACTACCCTTCAGTACGAAGCGCTGGCCCAGGCCCTTGGCGTCGTCGATGCGGATCTGTTTTTCGATGTCACGCAGAAAGTCATCGCGAACGACCGTGCCGGCCTCCTTGGCTTCGTGCAGACGGTCATGCTGCGCGGCTATGATCTCCAGGAAACCCTGACCGGTCTCGCCGAGCACTTGCGCAACCTGCTCGTTGCCCGCACGATGCAGTCCACCGACCTGATCGAGGCCGACGGTGCGACGAAAACTCGGTACGAGCGGCACGCCCAAGACTTCTCTGAGAACGATCTGCTCCGGCTCCTCATGCTCGTGGCAGAAGCGGAGGAAACCGTCAAGACGAGCGTCCAGCCTCGGCTTCGGTTCGAGTTGGCGCTGCTCAAGATGGCCAGCCTCGGCACCTCGGCAGACCTCCATCGCCTCCTCCGCCGGCTCGATGAGTTGGAAAAGAACCCAGCCCTCGCGGCAGCTCAGGCGTCGCCGGCAATGAGGCCCGAAGCTCCTGCGGTACCTTCCACGAAAGAGCCCACAGCGAAGACCGCACCGGTCCAGCCGCTGCCTCAAAAGCCGCCTGCTCAGCCCGAGGTGGTGCGCGCTGCACCCGAGAGGGAAGCCACCGAGGCCAAGCCTGCCGAACCCAAACCTGCCGAGCTGGCTCCGGTGCCTGAGATAAAGGCGCTCGATCCCCAGCCCGAGCCGCCGACGGACGATGAAGACGGTGGTCTTCCTATCGTGGAGCCTGTGCTTCCGCTCTCCCCAAGCCCGAGCGCCCACACGCCGCGCCCGGCACCACCAGCACCGGCTCCGTCCATCCCTGAGGCGCCCAGCTTGTTCGGGCAGCCGGCCCTCAAACGCCGGCGTCCTGCCCCTCCGCAGAATGTCCACCCAGAGCCGGCCGGCGATGGTGCGCAGCAGGAGCCCGAGCCCGAGACGCCGATCATCGACTTCCACTTCGGCATCTCGGTCGAGCAGATCAAGCGCGTCTGGGCGAGCGTCGTGGCAGACACGAAGCGCGACAAAGTACACGTTGGGGCGCTCTTGCAGCACACGCAGCCGGCCCGCATCGGGCGAGGCGGCATCGTCGAAGTGAACGTCCCGGATGCCTTCCACCAACGGCTGCTCCGCATCGAAGTCGATCACATCGCTGGTGTGCTGCAGCACGCTCTCCAGCACGAGAAAACGCTGGCCATCGAGTTCGTTGTGGACACCGCGCAGTCGGCCGACGTGCAAGAGAGCGAAGTCGAAGCCGATCCGTTCGAGCACATGAAGCGCCTCCGCCAAGAAAACGAACTCATCCGCGCGCTCTTCGATCAATTTGGCGGCGAGCTCGTATGGTAGAGGCACCCGCGAAACGCTAGGCGAGCCAGCAGGTTATTCATGCGCTCGCGTGTTCGTCTATCCCAATTCACTAGGCCCCTCCCAGCAGCTGCGCCCCTCTGAATTCGTACCCGGCTGCAGCCCAGAACCCGACCGCAATGGAAAACATGAACATGGCCGACATGTTTGGCCGCATGATGGATCTCCAAAAGAAGATGGCTGACGCGCAAGACGCGCTGGCCGACAAAGTCACGACGGCCGAAGCCGGCGGTGGCATGATCAAAGTCACCGTCAACGGCCTGATGAAGGTCAAGTCGATCAAAGTGGACCCGACGGTGGTCGACCCATCCGATATCGAACTCCTCGAAGACCTGATCGTCGCCGGCGTCAACAAAGCGATGGACGAGGCGAAGGTGATGGCCCAGCAAGAAATGCGCAACGCCGCCGGCGGCCTCATGCCCCCCGGGATGAACATGAACGACCTCGGGTTTTAGGTCGCTGGTTCGCTCGCGTTGCTCACTGCCGTTGGGCAGGCAGGCGGGATGTCTCCTGAGACGTTGCAGCGGGCCTCCCTACCCAACCACCCAACCATCAACCACCCACCTCCATGCAAGTAACCTCGGAAGCGGTTGAGGCGTTAGTGGAGCAGTTTTCCAAGCTCCCTACGATTGGGCGGAAAACAGCCCGCCGGCTGACGGCCTACGTGCTGAAAATGCCGCGGGCGGACGTGAACGAGTTGGCCGAGGCGCTGGTCGCCGTCAAAGAGAACGTGCGGTACTGCTCGGTCTGCCACAACATCGCCGACACGGACCCGTGCCCGATCTGCGTCTCGCCGAAGCGCGACCAAAGCCTCGTCTGCGTCGTCGAGGAGCCGAACGACGTGATGGCCCTGGAGCGGACGAACGAGTACACCGGCACCTACCACGTGCTCGGCGGCGTCATTTCACCGCTTGATGGCATTGGGCCGGACGACTTGAAGATCCGAGAGCTGGTCGGCCGGATTGCCACCTCCAGGCAAGAAGACGGCACACCCATCGAGGAGATCATTCTCGCCGTGAACCCCAACGTCGAGGGCGACACCACCGCCTACTACCTCAGCCAACTGCTCTCCCCCCTCGGCGTGCGCGTCTCCCGGATCGCCCGTGGCCTCCCCGTCGGCGGCGACCTCGAATACGCCGACGAAGCCACCCTCGGCCGTGCTTTAGAAGGACGAGTTCGGGTTGGCTAGCGCTGTGGTCCGTGGGTGTGTAGTACGTGGTCTGTGGTGTGTCGTGAGTTGGATAGATGTACTACACACTACATACTACGCCCCTACGAACCACGTGAACGAAGTGAACCATGAAACGTCTCCTGCAAGCGCTTACGGCAACGGCCGGCCTCACGACGGGGGCGATGTATGGGCTCCGGAAGGTGAAGGAAAACCGGCCGCTCGATTTTAGCCGGGCCCGGCCAGAAGAGCTTGTGTTTCCCGCCGGCTTTCGGTTCGGCGCGGCGACGGCTGCGCATCAGGTCGAGGGCGGGACAGTGAACAACCAGTGGACGGCCTGGGAATCCGTCACGCGCTCCGACGGCCGGCCCGGCATCTTCACCGGCGAAAACGCCGGCTTGGCCGCTGACCACTGGAACCGGTTCGATCAGGACCTCAAGTTGATGCAAGATCTGGGGATCGACACGTACCGATTCTCGCTGGAGTGGAGCCGCATTGAGCCGTCGGAAGGCGTGTTTGATGACGAGGCGTTGGACCGCTACCGGTCGTGGTGCATGAAGCTGCGCGCCGCCGGCATCGAGCCGATGGTGACGCTGCATCACTTCACGGACCCACTCTGGCTCACGGAGAAAGGCGGCTTCGAGAACCGCGCCTCCGTCGATGCCTTCGGGCGGTTCGTCGAGCATGTGGTGCCCCGCCTTGCCGATGTGGTCGACTGGTGGGTAACCGTCAACGAGCCGAGCGTCTACACGCTGATGGGCTGGGTCATCGGCGAGTTTCCGCCCGGTAAGAACGACCCGAAGATGGCCGTCCGCGTGATGCAAAACATGCTGCTGGCTCACGCCCGCGCGTACCATCTCATCCACGAGCTCGACACCGTCGATGCTGATGGCGACGGCATTCCCTGCAAGGCCGGCATCGCCAAGAACCTCGTGCCCTTCGAGCCTCGGCAGTGGTACAATCCACTCGATGCCCTCGGTACGGAAATCCTCGACCGGTTCTACAATCTCGCCCCACTCGAAGCGATTCACACGGGCCGGCTCAAACTCTCGGTTCCGGGCCAGGCACACCTGGATGTAGTCCATCCCGAGTTGAAGGGTACGATGGATTACATCGGCCTGAACCACTACTTCCGTCAGCTTGTCCGCGTCAATCCGCTCAACCCCAAGAACGCGCTTGAGAACGGCTTCGACGACGTATCGATGAAGAGCGATATGGGCTGGGATCTCCGCCCGCAATCGCTCTACGACGCCTTGCTGATGCTGAAGCCCTACGGCGTACCGATCTACATCACCGAGAACGGCACCGCTGACGGCGACACGCCGGACGCCCGCCGCCGGCAGTTCCTCCTCGACTGCCTCTACGCCGCCCACCAGGCCATCGAAGACGGCATCAACCTCCGCGGCTACCTCTACTGGTCGCTCCTAGACAACTTCGAGTGGGCCCACGGCTTCTCTGCCCGCTTCGGCCTCTACCGCGTCGACTACGCCACCCAGGAACGCACCCTCACCGCCGGCGGGGGCTTGTTCCAGCAGATCATTGCGCAGCAATAGGGTTGGGTGGTTGGGTGGTTGGGTGGTTGGGTGGTTGGGTGGTTGGGTGGTTGGGTGGTTGACGGTCAGATACTTGCCACGTCTGCCACTCTGCAACATGTGCCACATGGTGTGGCCGAGGAAGTCGGAGGACACGTGAACCGGGGTAGGTGAATTCAGCATTACACCGTAATTCACGTCCTGAGCCCCTTTGCTCCTCTGACCCTGGATCGATCCGCACGGTTGCTCCTAAATCAACCCTGCCACATCTGCCACCCTGCAACACCTGCCATAGATTCATCCATTGAGGCCTTTGGGCTGTATACCGTTCGAACCCTTTACAGCCGATGCAATGCTTCGTTTGCTCATCTCTCTCTTCGTCCTACCGCTTTCAGCCTGTACGAGTGCGAGCGTGCTCACCTTTTCAGACCTGAACGAGACTGGTGTGCCTGGAAGCCACTTCGTGACTCTTCAGTTTGAAAATGGGGCGTCGTTTCGGGCACAGGATCCGTTCGTCGCGCGCGATTCCGTCTTCTGGCAAGACCCGAGAACGTCGATGGAACACGCAGCACCTCTGAGTGCTCTGTCCGATATCAAAATAGCCGAGCACGAACGGGGTGCAACCCAAGGGCTTCGGTGGGGAACCATCGTTGGGGCCGCTATCGGGCTGACGATCTCCCTCATGGCGTTAGAGAATGACTCTGGCATTGAGGGCGCCGCTGGATCTGCCGCTCTCGTCGTCAGTGGTGCAGCCATCGGGGGGCTGAGCGGAGCCGTCTTCGGGGCAGCCGTAGGCCATCGGCATCGTTTTATCATCTTCGACGAATGATGTCTCCACACCGTGTGCTTTGCACCGCTCATACACTTCTAGCTGGCTTCGTTGTGCTGAGTCTCGCCGCGTGCGGGACGTCCAGCCCGTTGGCCGATACCGGAGCCGATCAGTTCCACCAGCTTCCTGCGTTGATCAAACTTGATCAGGGGCCCGCCCTGGATGCTATGTCACCGTACATCGAGGCCGACTCTGTGCGCTGGACCGACCCCCGAACGGGCCGCTTCCTTGCCTTGCCTCTCACCGAGGTCCGCAGCATCGAATTCGTAGATACGTACGCCGGCGGCTGGGGCGGACTGTGGATCGGTGGACTCGCCGGCGTTAGCACTGCGGCACTGATCACCATTGTCTCGACCCGAGCGACTGGGGAGACCGACGATATCCTCCCGGAGAGTATGCAGATAGGAGGCGTCATGGGGGCCTTCTTCGGCTGGCTCACGGGTCGGCAGGTTGGCTATCGGTACCGTCTCGCTGAGGTGCCGGCTCCCGTCGATGTCCGGCCTGGTTCCGACGACATACCTTGACGAGGGCGTGTCGATATCCGGACCCCGTCGGAATGGGATCCCGACGCTACGGTGGGGATGGCCCGGTAAAGCGTTATCTTTGCCCTGCCGCTGTGATGGATCACGGTGCTACGGTACCGGAACCGCGTGTGACGGATGTCGAAAGGCGGCGCTGCGACGCACCAAGCCTGCCACACGTGCCACATCGCACCATCTGCCACACCAGTCCCGCCCACCCACAGCGAGCAACGCGAGCGTCCCAACCACCTACCCAACCGTCCATGCTCTCCCCACGCACCGATCTCGCCACGTTTGCTGAAATCGACATGCGTGTCGGGACGGTCCTTGGCGCTAGCCCAAACGTAGGGGCGCGACAGCCGGCGTATGTCCTGCGCATCGACTTCGGGCCGCTCGGGGTGAAGACCTCCTCCGCGCAGATCACGGAGCAGTACACGCCGGCGGATCTGGTTGGGATGCAGGTGGTGGCCGTCGTCAACTTTCCGCCAAAGACGATTGCCGGCGTCGACTCCGAGGTGCTGGTCCTGGCGTCGGTTGGCGAAGCCGGCACGGTGCTGCTCACGCCCACGCAGCCGGTACCGAACGGCTCCCGGATTGCCTGACTGTATGGCCTGACCGTTCATCGTCTTGTGTCTACCCCTCGACCCCACGACATGGAAATCGGAATCGATACGTTTGCCGGCCTTGCGCACGATGACCAGACGCCGATTGGCGAAGCCGGCGCGGTGGCCGTTGGTCAGCTGCT
>JBCDHV010000115.1:0-9305 GCA_038749615.1 Bacteroidota bacterium | reverse complement strand
CGCTCCTTCCGGTAACTCTGTGCCATTCTGGTTGGGTGGTTGGGTGGTTGGGTGGTTGGGTGGTTGGGTGGTTGGGTGGTTGGGTGGTTGGGTGGTTGGGTGGTTGACGGCAGGCTACCGCATTCCTGCACCGTGGCGCAACCCCGTAGCGTCGTGATCCATCACGACGGGCTCTGGATGGCTCAACGTTGGATTCCACCCGGCGTCGGATCAATGACCCGACGCTACGGGTGCGTTTTGATCAGGTGCGGCGTTGTGACATCCCGGTCGCCGTGATGGATCACGGCGCTACGGGATGGGGACCGGCAGAGCCATCCACCACCTGCAACGCGAGCGTCCTGCCCAACTATCCAACCATTATCCTTGAATCTCCGTGACGAGTTGGATTTCCCGGAGGATGCCCTGGACGCGGAAGCAGTCTTCGAACAGGCCTTCGTAGACGCGGTCCTTACCCTGGGTGTGAACGGTCCAGGCGTGGAGTTCAGCGCGCTCGACACTGCACCCGGTGGCCTTGATGAGCTGGAAGATAACCTCGTCGAACGTGTGGATGTCGTCGTTGTAGAGGATGACGCGCCACGGGTGGGTTACGTCCTCCTCTTCCGTGACCTCGTCTTCGACGAGCACGTCCGTTTCTGGCTCAGCTACGGCAAACGCGGTCTCGTACTCCCACTGCATCCGGGGCCTCCCCGTTCGAGTGCCGGCCGGCTCACGCCGGCTCTTGCGCTACCGATTCGATGGTGATGGAAAAGTCCTCCATCACGGGGTTGGCGATCAGCTTCTCGCACGCTTCCCGCACGAGAGCTTCAGCCGCTTCCTCGCTGGGTGCATCGACCATCAGCTCGGCTAGTTTTCCCATGCGGACACTGCTGACCCCGTCGAATCCCAACGACCCGAGGGCCTGATGCACAGCCTTGCCCTGCGGGTCGAGAATCGAGGGCCGGAGGGTAACTTGGACGGTAGCTTTATACACGGTGCTGTACTTGAGTTTTTGAGGCGAAAGTGGGGACGATTCTGGCCGACGCTAGATCCTCACGCGTCGGCAGACATCACGGCCCGGGCGAACCGCCAAGCGGCCCGGGCCAGGCTGTAGCCAATGTACCCCATGGCCGAGATGAACAGGCCCACTTCTTGGAGCACGATCGCGAGCCCGACGCCGACGAAGAAGAAAATAACGGTCCATTTATGACGCTTCAACTCCACCGGGTTCAGCTTGGGGAACGCGTCGAATTGGACATCGGAGACCATCAACCCGGAGAGCACAACCACGAACGGAACCATGACGGAAAACCAGCCCCGGCTGAACCGCTCGAACAGTGTGGGATCGTCGAACGTGAGGATGAAGGCGACGATCGTGCCGGCCATCGCAGGAATCGGGATGCCTTCGAAGTAGCTCTTCTTGTCGCCGTCGGATCGGACGTTGAAGCGCGCCAACCGCACCGCGCCACACAACGCCGGCAACGCTGCCAGAACCACGCCGGGTGCGCCGTACTGGTAAAACCCATACTGGTACAGCAAAAACGACGGGGCGACGCCGAACGAAACGATGTCGCTCAGGGAATCGAGTTCGACCCCAAACTCGCTGTCGCCCTGTGCCAGGCGGGCCATGAGGCCATCGAGGAGATCGAAGAAGGCTGCCAGGACGATGAGCCACGCGGCGTTGTTGAGATTGCCGTCGCTCGCTTGAATGATCGAGAGAAACCCGCTGAGCAGGTTCATCAACGTGAAAAACGACGGAACGGCGACGCGCCCCCGGCTTGGGCCTTCGCGCTCGGGGCGTGGCTTCTTGGCACGTGCTGCGGTCAGCCGGCCTTGCTTCCTGGAGGATCGTTCGCCGGGGCCAGCCATTACACGCCTCCGCCGGGTAGTTCGCCGAGAATGGTGTGCCCGGCCGTCACGCGGTCGCCAATCTTGACATCGATCCGGCTCTCAGGGGGCACCAGGATGTCCATCCGCGACCCAAACTTGACGATGCCGAACCGCTCGCCGGCCTTCACAGGGTCGCCTTCCTTGACATGGAACACGATCCGCCGCGCCACAGCGCCGGCGATCTGCTTGAACAGCACCTTGGCGCCGGACGGATGCACGAGCCCGAGCTGCGAGCGCTCGTTTTTCTCGCTTGCTTTCGGGTGCCACGCCACGAGGTAGTCGCCCGGAACGTACTCGACATACTCCATCACCCCATCGGCCGGAATCCGGTTGACGTGGACGTTGAGGGGCGAAAGAAAGATCGAGACTTGCTTCGCGCGGCCCTTGAGGTAAAGCGGCTCGTCGACTTCTTCGACGACGACGATCTTTCCGTCCGCCGGCGAGATCAGCTGAAAGCCGGCTTCGGCTGGTGGCGTGCGCTTCGGGTCCCGGAAAAAGTAGAGTGTGAACAGCAGCGACAGCAGGCCGAGGACGATGAGCATCCAACCCGCCCAGCCTGGCAGGAAATAGCCAGCAAGCGCTAAGCCGGCAGCCAGAGCCGCGGATCCTCCGATGAGAGCGTATCCTTCTCGTGCAAACACAGACGATGGGTGGTTCGGTACGGCAGAGTGATGAGAGCGGGTAAAATACGCGTGATCAGGATGGGGTTTCGCGTTTCAGTGATCGGACGGGCCGTCGCCACAGAAAACGCGAAAAACTTTCCGCGGCGCGGGCGAGCCGGCACGAATGAGGTAGTGGATGCAGGCCACGGGCAACGTGGGAGTCTCAGCCAACCTTGGCGGCTCTCGCGTTGCCCTCTCTATTTAGCGGCTCGCGGCCCTGTTTTCCACGATGTGTATCGGATCTCTATACCCGATGTGTGCCTCGATAGATTGCGGGCAGGGCACTTCTTTTCTTACCATGTAAATGTATTGATTACAAACACGTGCCGGCGACGCCTGCTCCTCTTACGCTCCTTCTGTAGACGAGGACGCGACACGCGGCGCTGCACGTTTCAGGTCGCCACTCAATAGCCGTGGCCGACCACAGCGGGGCCGGGACCACGCGCTGATTTTTACACTTCAGCTTGCCGTGGGCATCGTGCAGATCGCCCCGCTTTTTTTGCACCGAGACGCTCCCCGCCGGCCTGTTTTGATTAGGGCCTGCTGCACTTCACGAACGAGCGTCCCAAGATGAATGAGGTATCATATGAACAACCGTGTGCTTTCAAGTTCGAGTCTTCAGAACAATCCTGTATTCAACAACTCCGGCGAGCGCCTTGGCGAGATCAAGGATCTTGTGATCGACACGGAGTCTGGGCGGGTCTTGTACAGCGTCTTGTCCTTCGGTGGCCTATTTGGCTTCGGTGACAAGTTGTTCGCCATCCCGCTCCAGGCGATGCATCTCGACACTGAGAATGAGCGCTTTGTCTTCAACATCGACAAGAGCCGGCTCGAAAATGCGCCAGGGTTCGACAAAGACAACTGGCCATTGACGCCGGACAACGAGTGGATCGATAGCGTGTACTCGTACTACAGCATCCCGTCGGTGTATAGCGAAGCGGTCTACTAGGAGCGCATCGCCATCGGAGGCGAGTTCCCCTTACCAAGCCGCCTCTGATCTGACGCAGGTTCCGTGAGCGCTCACATCGTGAGTACGTTATGAGTTTCGTCTCGGAAACCACCAAGGGCAATTGCTTCGGCCAACGAAGCTGTTGCCCTTTTCCCGTTTTTAGACCCGGCGGTCGCCGAGGGTAGCCAGTAGATCGGTCACACCCAGCGGACCGTGGTGATACAGGAACCCCTCGCCATACGTCGCGCCGATTCGGTAGCCCAGCGTGCGCGCCCTGGCCTCGATCCAGTTCCAAAACTCGGGATCAGAGATAAACGTGGTAGGGCCGCCGTCTTCGTCGTGCTCGGGATTGTAGAACTGCGTGCTGAACGCCTCCATCGCTTTCACGCGCGTCTCCCACGTCGAGCTGACATCCACCACGAGCGTCGGCTCGAACGGGACACTTTGCATGTAGTGGAGCACGTGCGCCGGCCGGTGTGGAGCTTGCGGCTCGCCGGCGTCATAGGTTTTGAGCATGCGCAGGCCTGAATAAAACGCCGCCTCGATGCTGAGACGGGCAGCAGCAGCGTGGTCTGGATGCCGGTCGTCCGGCGCGTTGATGAGCAGGACGTGCGGCCGGTACCGGCGGATCGAACGAATGAGGAGCCGGCGGTTGGCGTCGGTGTTCTCGATGTTGCCGTCGGGCAACCCGAGGTTCTCTCGCGCGCTGATGCCCAGGATTTCGGAAGCCCTGGCGGCCTCCTGCTCCCGGATCGCCGGCGTTCCGCGGGATCCTAACTCGCCCCGCGTGAAGTCGACGATCCCCACCCTTCGCCCTTGTTCAACTAGCAGGCGGATCGTTCCTCCACAACTGAGTTCAACGTCGTCAGGGTGGGCGGCCAGGGCAAGAACATCGAGCATATTCGATCTTTGAGTCAGGTTCAGTGTTCACAGCTTCGCCTGCAACTTAATGGCTGCCGCATCATTCCGCCCATCCCATCGAGTGCCTGTCCCGTCAGGTACCTCACACGTTAGGCCCTCGTCATGACCAGTCTGTTTTCCGATCCGGTACACGGGTTTATTTCTGTACCCAAGGACCTGATCCTGGATCTCGTGCAGACGCCCGTGGTGCAGCGGCTGCGGCGCGTCCGGCAGCTCGGCGTGGGGTATCTCGTCTTTCCCGGAGCCGAGCACAGCCGGTTCGGGCACGCGCTCGGTGCGATGGCCCTCATGCAGGACGCACTCCAAGTGCTGGCCGAAAAGGGAACGCCCATCTCGCACGAGGAACGCCTCGCCGCGCTTGCCGGCGCGTTGCTTCATGACGTGGGCCACGCCCCGTTTTCGCATACGCTGGAAACCACGCTCATCCGCGGATTCCACCACGAGTTGATGAGCCGCGCGCTGATCGTGGACCTAGATAACGACTTCGACGGCCGGCTCGGGCTTACGCTGGAGATGTTCGATGGCACGTATCTTCGCCCGTTTTTCCACGAGTTGATCGCCAGCCAGCTCGACATGGACCGGCTCGATTACCTCCGTCGGGACACGTTCTACACGGGCGTCGCCGAGGGGGTCGTGGGCGTCGACCGGCTCATCAAGACGCTTCAAGTCATCCCCGAAGCCGGCGGCCCGGAGTCGCGGCTCGTCGTGGAGGCCAAGGGGACGTACGCGGCGGAGAACTACATCCTGGCGCGCCGGCTGATGTATTGGCAGGTGTATCTGCACAAGACCGTCCTCGCCGGCGATCACCTCCTGCGCGCGGCCTTCCGCCGCATTCGCCGCCGGCCGCCGCCCTTCCCCCCTGTCGAGGGCTCGCCGGCGTTGATGTTCTTCCTGTCGCGCATCGTCGAGGCCACCGAAATCGACGATCCGGTAGTGCGCGCCAGGTATCTCGCGCTCGATGACACGGACGTGCTCTACAGCCTCAAACGCTGGCAGCATGACCCCGACCCGGTGCTCGCTGACCTCTCCCGTCGCTTCATCAACCGCGACTTTTTCCGGGTGACGTTCCTCGACGAACCGCCAGGGCCACAGCGCCGCGCCGGCTGGAAGGCATCCGTCGTGGACTGGCTCCTTGCCAAAGGACTCGCCACGCCCACCGACGTGGAAGAGGTTGCGCTCTACTACCTCACCTTCGACGATTCCCGGCACCGGGCGTATTCCACTGGCTCTCGCTCGATCTGCATCTTGGAGCGAGATGGCAGCCTCCGGGAGCTTTCTGAAAGTGGGGATACGACCGCGATTTCCGCGGTCGCGACGGCTGTGGTGAAGCCGTACGTCTGTGCACCGAAGGAGGTGGGGGTTTAGTGTTTGGTGTTCAGTGTTTAGAATGGCTGGCGGGGTTGGACTGGCTGTGGCGGGTGCTCAGGGTGAGGTCGGCGAACCAGAAACCGTCGCGCTCTAGCTGTATGCCGAGTTGAATCGATAGGCTGCGCGAGAACATCGGGCCGGCGTGGCAGAACGTGTGGAACTCCCCGTTTTCCCCGCAAGGATCGCATGAGGCTGGGAGGTCTGCGAGCAGGGCCTGATCGTACGAGCGTCCCAGAAACGAAGGATCGAGCTGTTTGGGATCCACGCAGACCAGCGTCGCACGGAGGCCGCTGCCGAGCATCTGCTGCGCGAGTTTTGCCGTTCCTCCAGGTAGGTTCCACAACGGAAACATCGGCTCCAGTCCTGTGCCCTCGACCAAGCGCTCCCGGTAGGCCCGAACGTCTTCGAGAAAGAGATCCCCGAAGGCGACGTGTGTGGCACCCTCCGCTTTGGCCTGAGTCAGTGCCGCCACAGTCCGGCGCTCGTAGTCGTCATTCGAGCACGGCCAGGGCAACGGTATCGAAAGAAGCGGCAGCCCAACGGCTTCGGCCTGTGCTTGAACGAGCGCACGCCGCGTCGCGTGCATGGCGACTCGGTCTACCGCCTCGTTGAACGTCGTCAGGAGCGCGGTTACCTCGACGTCGCCCCGCTGCCGGAGCACGTGGAATGCCCATGCGCTGTCCTTCCCCGAACTCCACGACAGCACGACCCGCTTCATCCGTCCTCTGTGACTTTGCGCATTCGGGAGAATGGGTAGCCGTTGCACCCTGTACGGGGCGTGTCTGTGCGGGCAATCGTCGTCGAGGCGGCTTCCTCACGTGTTGCAGCCTCATAGGCACTCAGGCAGAACGCCCACGTGTAAGGTGCCATGTCGTCCAGCCGGACCCAGTCGATTCGCGTCCATGCCCCACCAGCAGAAGGATTGTCTTCCGCATTTTGCGCGACGAGATAGCCCTTGTCTGCGCCAGACATCCAGCTATGAATCTCGTAGCGAGCATAGCCCTGGTGATGCCAGGTCGTTTCGGTGATGGCGTAGGTGCTGCCGTAGTCGTCCTCGAACGTGCCGAGAACGAGTGCCGGCGGCCCTTCGCCGGGCGCAACCCCGCGAGGGGCACACCCCACCAGAATCAACAGGACGCTGACCACCGAGAAGGCATGTGGCGTTGAAATCGACCGGGGGCAAGCACTAGCCATCGTTCCCAGCATCGGTTCGGCCGAGCTTAGCGAGCCGGCGCTCGGCCTCGCGCAGCGGGGTCACGTCACGCTGGACGCCCACGTAATGGTCCGGCCGGCCCTCCGTGCCACCGACAGGCACCAGCGAGAGTCGATTCCAGAACGGCTCACCATTTTTCCGGTAGTTGAGCAACTCGATGGATACCGCTTCGCCGGCATCCAGGGCGCGGTGGATGATCTGCACCGCGTTGGGGTCGGTCTCTGGCCCTTGCAAAAAGCGGCAGTTGCGCCCGAGCGTTTCCTCCGGCTGGTAGCCCGTAATCGCGTAGAACGCTTGGTTGGCGAACACGAGCGGCTGGCCCTCGCGCCGCATGTCAGCCACTGTGATTCCCTCCGCAACGACGTCGAGCGCAAGGCCGAGCGCGCCGAGGATTTCGAGCGCCCGGCCCTCTGGCAGAACCTCATCGCTGGTGAGAGCCAGCACGCCAGAAAGCCCATGCAGGCCGAACACCTCGGGCCGGAGCACATCCAGGTCCCCTTCGCGCACGAACCGGAGGATCTCGGCGAGCAGGACGCGGCGATGGCCACCTGCCGTCCGCTGGGCCACCATCTGGCCGGCATCGATCCATCGCTTGATGGCGGACTCGCTCATCCCAAGTCCACGCGCAATCTGCCGAGGCGAGAAGGATTTTTGGGCGGCGTTTACCGGAAGCCTTCCTTTGCCGCCATCGCGAAGCTGCTTGCGGGGTGGCCTCCGGGTTTCGATGGACTCCACAGCCGCCGGCTGCCCGAGGCTGTCGAGCGCGACCATGACGAACTCGCCAGACGTAGCCAAGAGGCGGTCTTCCCGATCCATCGGCTCGACGAACAGCTCGACGCGGACCGTCATCGAACTCCGGCCCGTCTTGACGACGGCGGCCACTAACTCGACAATCGACCCCTCGGGTACGGCATGCTTGAAGCTGATTTCGCTCGTGTGAACCGTGACCACCTTCCGCCGGGCCCACCGCGTGGCGCAGATGAACGCGGCTTGGTCCATCCACGCCATCGCAGTGCCGCCGAAAAGCGTGTGGTAGTGGTTGGTGTCCCCGGGGAAGACCGTGAACACCATGCGCGTCTCGGGGGCAGGGCTCGCAGGGGCCGGCTCGCTCATTGGCACGCCTCGCATTCGGTCCCGTTGATCATGGCGTCGATGCTGCACGCCGTTGCGGGTGCCGGAGCCGGCACGGCTTGTTCTGCGGCCGGCATCGTCACCGTCGCCTTCTCGATGTGCGAGGCCCCGAGCGTGCGGAGGTAGTAGGTGGTCTTGAGGCCAGCCCTCCACGCGTGGCGGTAGGTGTGGCTGAGCGCCTTCATGCTGGGCTCTGCGAGGAACAGGTTCAACGACTGCGCCTGGTCGATCCACTTCTGCCGGCGTGCTGCTGCGTCGATGAGCGCCCGCGTCTCGATCTGGAACGCCGTCCGGTACCGCTCGCGGAGCGCCTGTGGAATACCCTCGATCTGGCCCAGATCGCCGTCGAAGTACTTGAGTTGCGCGGCCATCTCGGCGTCCCACAAGCCCTCCGCCTTCAGGTCCCGAACCAAGTAGGGGTTCAGAACCACGAAATCGCCCGAGAGGTTGGATTTCACGTAGAGGTTCTTGTAGAGCGGCTCGATGCACGGCGAGGTGCCGGTGATGTTTGAGATCGTCGCCGTTGGCGCGATGGCGAGAACGTTCGAGTTCCGCATCCCATGCGCGGCGATCTTTGCCCGCAGCGGCTCCCAGTCCAGCTTCCCTCCGCGCTCGACCTCAACGGCCTCGCCGCGTTGTTCTTCGAGCAGACCGAGCGTATCGGGCGGCAACAGTCCGCGCTCCCATTTCGAGCCTTCGTAGCTCTCGTACGTCCCGCGCTCGGCAGCAAGATCACTCGACGCTTCGTAGGCGTAGTAGGCTACCGCCTCCATCATCTCGTCTGAGAACCGGATCGCCTCGTCAGACCCGAAGGCCACGCCCCGCTCGAAGAGCGCGTACTGCAATCCCATCACCCCAAGCCCAATCGGCCGGTGGCGAAGATTTGAACGCCGTGCAGCGTCCGTCGGGTAGAAGTTGAGGCCGATAACGTTGTCGAGCGCCCGGACCGCCACACGGATCGTCTCGCGCAGCAGCTCGTGATCTAGGCTTCCGTCGGGCTTGAGGTGCCGGTTCAAGACCACCGAGCCGAGGTTGCACACGGCCGTCTCGTCGGCACTCGTGTTCAAGGTGATCTCGGTGCACAAGTTAGACGAATGCACCACGCCGGCGTGGTCCTGCGGGCTGCGCACGTTGCACGAGTCCTTGAACGTCATCCACGGGTGCCCTGTCTCGAAAAGCATCCGAAGCATTTCCT
>JBCDHV010000114.1:0-9308 GCA_038749615.1 Bacteroidota bacterium | reverse complement strand
TACCCTGATCTACAACCAGAAGGAGGGCGACTTCTTCATCCGGAAAGGCCCCATCTTTGCCAACATCGTGCTGGCCGACGAGATCAACCGGTCGCCGGCGAAAGTCCAGAGTGCGCTGCTCGAAGCCATGCAGGAGCGCCAGGTCACGATTGGCGAATCGACGTTCAAGCTCGAAGAGCCGTTCCTCGTGCTCGCGACGCAGAACCCCATCGAACAAGAGGGAACGTATCCGCTTCCGGAGGCCCAGGTCGACCGCTTCATGCTGAAGATCAAGGTCGGTTACCCCACACGCGACGAGGAGCTACAGATCATGCGGCTGATGGCGAAAACGGGCAAGCGCGATCCCGTGCGCCCCGTCGTTTCGCCTCAGCAGATCCTGGCCGCCCGCCGCGTCATCAACGACCTGTACATCGACGAGCGGGTCGAAGAGTACATGGTCGATCTCGTCTTTGCGACGCGTGAGCCGAGCCGGTACCGGCTCCAGAGCGTGAAACACCTGATCGAGTACGGAGCGTCTCCGCGTGCCACGATCAACCTGAACCTCGCCGCCCGCGCCCATGCGTTCCTCGAACACCGGGCCTACGTGACTCCTGAAGACGTGCGCGCCATCGCGATGGACGTACTCCGCCACCGGATCACCGTCACCTATGAAGCCGAGGCCGAAGAGTTAGGTACCGAGTACATCGTGCAGAAAGTCCTCGACACGGTTGAAGTACCGTAGCGGTTGGCTGCTTGTGTGGCAGGGGGGCAGATGTGGCAGGGTGGATGGGGTTACGGCCGGTAAGCCACCTTGGAGTGTTGTGTGGCAGGTGTTGCAGAGTAGCAGATGTGGCATGTAACCGGCCTTCAGCCACCCAGCCACCCAGCCACCCAGCCACCCAGCCACCCAGCCACCCAGCCACCCAGCCACCCAGCCACCCAACCGAATTAACTGCGAAGTCAATCCAGAGTAGTTGTAGCCAGAGCAAAGAACCCTTACCTTGCTATGCTTACATCTGACCATACCCCACCATCTCAGCCATGCTGATTTTTCTGATTGTACTGATCGCCATCCTCTGCGTGCTGATCAGCGTTTTTGTGCTGCTGCAGAGCGGGAAAGGCGGCGGCCTTGCCGGCATTGCGTCGGCCGGCGGCGCGACGCAGCTACTCGGAGCGCGCCACGCGCCGAACGTGCTCGAAAAGGGCACCTGGATCCTCGGCGGCGTGTTCATCTTCCTCTGCATCATCTCGAACGTGTTTATCGATTCGACGGAGCAGCGGGAGAGCATCATCCAGCAAAACACCGAACAGGTGCCGATTGACGCGCCCGTTCCTGCTCCCGCCCCTGGTGGTGACGCGCCTGCTCAGGAATAGCACGGCCCATTTCTGGAAAACGCCCTGTTGGCCAAGGCCGGCAGGGCGTTTTTTGTTGAAGGGTGGAGGAGTGGTCAAGTAGCAATGCGGATGGGGTCCGCTTCGTGCAGGTTGAGACGTGCCAGGGGGATAGGTTGAGAGGTGAGGGGCAAGCTGGATGGAGAGGATTGTTCTGAGCAGTCTGCCTTTTCTCTGCCGGATAGCTGGACGCTTCCTATTGTCCCCTACGTATCTCCCTAGCACCTCTCAACGTATCCCCTTGAGCAAAGCGAAACCCACGCGTCCGGCCCTCGACTCTTCACTCGCGCCCGGCGAGTTTCTGGATTGGTATTGGCTCAAGGAAGAACTCGTGGCCTTCTGCAAGGCGGAAGGGCTGCCGGCGTCTGGATCGAAGAGCGACGTGCGGGCACGCATTGCTGCGTATCTGACCGACGGCACCGTGCTGAAGCCCAAACCCACGCCGCGAGGCCGGCGGGACCCCATGCCAGACGTGCTGAGCCGGGACACGGTCATCGGGGCTGGTTGGGGGTGCGGGCCAACGCTCCGGGCGTTCTTTCTGCGCGAGGTAGGGCCGGCCTTCCGGTTCAACAAGGCCATGCGCGACTTCGTACATCATGGAGCCGGCCGCACGCTCGGGGAAGGGATCGACGTGTGGGAGCGTTCCAAATCCCAACGCCACCTGCCCATCGCAGACTCGCTGGAATACAACCAGCACACCCGCGCCTACTACGCGGCCCACCCAGACGCCACGCGCGAAGACGTCCTGGCTGCCTGGAATGAAAAACGAAGCCGGCCAAGGTCGGAGTGGAAGGGTGGATGAGTGATGAGGCGGATGGGTGGAGGGCATCCCCACTCGTCTACTCCTCAACGTGACCACCCATTCACTCTCCCACGTAAAAAAGCCAACCACCTCCGGGGTAGTTGGCTGGTGCAGCGCGTCTGGCTCGTAAGCCGAATTCTGTCTGCTGAGCCGGCAGCTGCGGGCCGGCCAGGAGGCCATCATCTATCTAGGGCGGCCGTCGCCGGCCGTCTCCAGCGGTCTACCCGCTCCGGCTGCCCGAGGGCATTCAGCGGGCCACTGCGCCCTAGCCGAAGCCAGGGCCGGAGCTGTTCGACCTTGCACCGCGTGAGGTTTGCCTAGCCGCCACCGTCGCCGGCAGCGCTGGTGGGCTCTTACCCCACCGTTTCACCCATCACCTGTGCGCCCGAAGGCGCCATCGGCTGGTCTGTTCTCTGTTGCACGTGCTGTGCCGGCACCCGGAGTGCCCACCCTTCCCGTTAGGAAGCACGCTGCCCTACGGTGTTCGGACTTTCCTCCCCGAGCGCGTAGCTCGAGGCGATGGCCGAGCCAGACGGGGATTCGCCGGCTACATCGCGGCGATGGTCTCTTCCGTGAGCGCCTTGTCGACGATGATGCGGCCGGTGTGCTCGCAGATGACGATGCGGTTGGCCTGCCGGACTTCCACCTGCTGCTGCGGGGGGACGGCAAAGCCACCAGCGGCACCACGCACGAGGGGCACGACGGCGCGGCCATCACGAAGCCGGCCACGAAGGCGCGTGTAGGCCTTCCGGTAGCGCTCGTCGATGGTTTCGAGGACCTTCTCGCGGTTGGTCTCGAGGCCACCTTGCTCCTCAGCCGTCTCGTTGATGGTCACGTCGAGCTCGCCACGCTTCTCGCCGATGATCGCATTCAACTCGTCGAGGCGGGCTTGGGCGGCATCGACGGCGTCAGCTTGGGCTTCGTTGCGCACCTTGATCGTTTCGAGCTTGTCTGTCGACTCGATGATGCGCTGCTTGTGGGCCTCGATTTCTTTCGTGAGAGCGTCGTACTCGCGGTTGTTACGGACTTGCAGTTGCTGCTTGCTGTACCGGTCGATGGCTTCTTCGCTCTCCTTCATGTCAAGCTCGGCCTGGCGCGCCTCGATGATGCCCTCCTGGGCTTCCTGGCGGTACCGCTCGATGCGTGTTTCGAGGCCGGCACGCTCGTCTTCGAGGTCTCGGATTTCGTCAGGCAAATCGCCGCGCAGTTTGTCGAGCTGGTCGAGCTGCGTGTCGATATGCTGGAGGCGGATGAGGGCCTTGAGCTGTTCGTTGATGCTTCGTTCCGAAGTCGTGGCCATATGGATCTAAACTCGTGGCAGGTGAGACGGGGATTTCTGAATCTCGCCGGCAAAAAGGTCGGCAACCGATACGTACCGAGCAGGCCGAGAAAAGTTTTGCCTTCTACCCGTCTACATGCCCGCTCATCCCTCACTCACCCATGTATCGATCGGGGACGTGCGGTGCTGGGTACGCACGAACTCAACGCTCGTGAACCGCTCGGAGAGCCAATCGACCAACAGCTGCTCCGTCATGGCTTCCGTCTCATAATGGCCGGCATCGATCAGTGCCATCCCGGGCGTGCCCTTCTCTGTGAGTACCTCGAAAAACGTATGGTATGTGAGATCTGCGGTCACGTAGGCATCCGCGCCGGCCTGCACAGCTTTGCCTATGAGGTCCCGCCCTGCGCCGCCGCAGACGGCCACGCGGCTGATCTGCATGTCAGGATTGCCCGCATACCGAACCGCTGGCGTACCGAGCCGGTGAGTCACACGTTCGAGAAACGCGCTGAGCAGCTCTGGCTCGGGCAAATCGCCCACGACGCCCAGGCCGGCTCCGGAGTAGGGTTGGTCGAGCGGATAGACGTCGTAGGCCACTTCCTCGTACGGATGGGCCAATTCCATCGCCGCAATGGCTCGCCGTAGCGACCACCGCGGGACTTGCGCTTCGATGCGGATCTCGTCCACGTCTTCGATGCCCCCACCGGCCTCTCCGATGTACGGGTTGGTCCCTTCGAGCGCCCGAAAGTGCCCCGTTCCTGGCGTCTCGAACGAACACGCATCGTAATCACCAATCCGGCCGGCTCCAGCCTCGGCGAGGGCTAGCCGAACCGCTTCGGCATGCGAGCCTGGCACGAAGGTCACGAGCTTGACGAGCGCGCCCGGGAACGACTCGAGGAAGGCCGTCTCCTCCAGGCCGAGCTGTTCGGCCAGGGCAAACGATACGCCGGCCGGCGCGGCGTCGAGGTTGGTGTGGCAGGCGTACAGCGCGATCCCTTGCTCGGCGAGCTTCAGAGCGAGCGTCTGGGCGTAGCTGCCCGGCACGAGGCGCTTGAGCGGCCGAAAGATGAGCGGATGATGTGTCACCACCAACTGTGCACCGATCTCCACCGCTTCATCCAGGACCGCCTGCGTGAGATCGAGCGCGACGAGCACCCGGTCGACTTCGGTCAGCGGACGCCCGACCTGCAGCCCGACGTTGTCGTATGACTGTGCGGATGCTGCCGGGGCCCACGTTTCGAGCGCTCGGGCCAGGTCGTATACGGTCATGGTGCGTCAGATGGGTCGACGGGCATGCGGCCGGCTTTGGCGATGCCTTCCTTTTCGTCGACGGTGAACAGGAGCAGACCGCCCACGACGAACATGAGCAGCACGGCAGAAATGCCGGCCTGCTGCGTGCCGAAGGTGCTGACGAGGATGCCGTAGAGCAGCGGCCCCAAGAACGCTGTGGCTTTCCCAGAGAAGGCGAAGAAGCCGTAGAACTCGTTCTCCTTGTCAGGCGGTACGAACCGGCCCAGCAGCGACCGGCTCGCCGATTGATTCGGGCCGACGAAGATGCCGATGCCGATTGCCGCCACCCAAAACCACGTCCGCGACGGCGCGACGATGGCAATGAGCGTCGCCGCGATGAGGCCAATGAGGGTAATCTGGATCGTCCGTTTGCCGCCGAGCTTGTCGTCTAGGTAGCCCATCGAGAGCGCCCCGATGCCGGCGGTGATGTTCAGCACGATGCCGAGCATCAACACATCCTCCGTCGTGAAGTCGAAGGCTCCCTGCGCGAAGATGCCTCCGAAGGCGAAGACGGTGACGAGGCCGTCGTTGTAGATCATTCGGGCCACGAGAAACCGGACGACTTGCCGGTAATCGCGGATCTCGGTGAAGGTCCGCTTCAGCTGGCTCACCGTGTCTGCGAAGATCCTCGACTTTTGCTGCGTGGCCTTCGACCGATCCTCCTTGACGAAGAAAAAGAGCGGCAAGGCAAAGATCGCAAACCAGCCGGCGACTAGAAGATTCGTGGCACGGACGTGCTGGCCGGCTTCCTTGGTCAGCAGCCCGAATACCGGTTCCTCGGCCTGGACGAAGACGAACAGCGCGAGAAACATGCACACCAGCCCGCCGATGTACCCGAGGCCCCAGCCGTATCCCGAAATTCGCCCGATGCGGTCTGGCGGGGCGATGTCGGGCAAAAAGGCATTGTAGAAGACGCCGCCAAGTTCAAAAAAGACGTTCGCGATCACGAACCAGAACAACGCTTCCATCGCGGCTCCACCCACGGCGGCCGACTCGAACGGAAGCGGGAAGTACAGCATCACCGTCCCAATCACGCACACGACGGTGGTGATCATCAGGAACAGCTTTCGGAAGCCCCCACGGTCGGCCAAGGCCCCGACGAACGGCGACATCACGGCCACGGCAATCGCGGTGATTGTGACGCCGCGGCTCCAGAGCGCCGTTCCGATGGCGTCGGCTTCGCTCGGTGGGGCGATGAATTTGGTGAAGTAGGTCGCGTAAATGAACGTCACGACCAGCGTCGTAAACGACGAGTTCGCAAAGTCGTAGAGCGCCCAGGACCAGACGGCGCGTTTGTCGTAGCGGGAGCTCACGGGGTTGGGGATGGGTGATGAAGGGCGAGGTCTCGTCCGGAGAGGTGGTGGTTAGGCCGGCCGCGCCGACAGTGTACCGATCAGGACGAGTTTGTCAAAGCACCATCACGGGTTGCCGGCATCCTCTGGTGAGGCGTCACGCACCGGCAAGCCCTCGATCCGCATGATTTCGAGCGCGTTCGTGGTGGGAGACGGGCCAGAGCGGAGCGTGTAATCGAACGTCATCGTGCCGGCTTCGATGTGCTCTCGGAAGTGATAGTTTTCGAGCTGCGGCAGGGTGTCGGCAAGGCGTACGAGGTCCAGGTCATGCGTAGTGACGCAGCCGAGACCCGGCGCACCCACGAGGGCTTCGAGGATACTCTGGCTCCCCACGAGGCGCTCAATGTTGTTGGTCCCTCGGAAGATCTCGTCGATCAGGTAGAAGAGCGGGGTGGGGCGGGAGGCATCGAGTTGGTCGAGGAGCGCGCGGAGCCGGCGGACCTCGGCATAGAAAAACGAGAGGCCGTCGGTGACGCTGTCGCTCACGTTCAAGCTCGTAAATACCCGGACGGGCCGAGTGCGCAGCACATGGGCGTCGACGTAGCTGCCGGCTTGTGCCAAACACAAGTTCAGCCCGAGCGCGCGTAGGAAGGTGCTCTTGCCGGACATGTTCGACCCTGTGATCAGCGCCGCGTCCCCCACGTGTTCAAGCTCGAACGTGTTGCGCACGGACTCGGACGCCGGAAGCAGCGGATGCCCGACCGACTCGGCACGAAAAGCCGGCTCATCGCCTGAAGCGAACTCAGGCTGCACCGTCCACGGATGCAGGGCCGCGTAGGTGGCGAGGCTGCTGAGGGCTTCGAGGTCGTACCACACGCTGAGCCACAGCGGCATTCGCTCCGCGAGGCCATCGCGGACGAGGTCGAGCCGGCGGGTGAAGTACAGCTCCCACGGGAAAAACAGGTTGAGGAGCACCGCCACGACCGGGTTCTGCTTGAGCGCGAGCGCACTGGTGAGCCGGCGAACCCGGCGCAAGTGGGCCGATGGCCGCTCAGAGGCTTCTCGAAACGGCGCGCACAACGCCGCGAGCGCCGGTGCCTCCGCGTAGCCGAACCGTTCCAGGTAGCCGGCGACGGCGCTGATTCGTTCGAGTGCCTTTTCCAAGTCGAGCGCCTCAAAGAAGCCGGCCGAAATGCGCTTGAAATGCCGCATCGTCAGCACGAAGTACACGATCAGGCCGTACGTAAACAGCGGCGAGCCGGCGACGAGCAGCCCGAGGTTCACGAGCCCCAGCACCGCCAATGCGATGATCCAGCCACCCAACGGTTGGGCCGGCGGCCGTTCGCTCAGCCACGCTGTCAAGGCGGAGGCGTCAAAGGGCTTCCCCTCGGGCGACCCGAGGAGCGTGACTCGGTCCCGAAACAATCCCCGCCGCTTCAACTCCGCGGCGATCTGCTGCCGGCGAGAAATCACCTTCAGGTCTGGCGTCTCAGCGAGGAGCCAGTCCTGAAGCCGGCGGCTGCCCTGAAGCGTCGCGGCGGTATCGAGGAGCCGGTGCAGCGAGGCCGGCCCGAAGAGCCGAAGATCGGCCCCGAACGGATGCGCAGGTTCTGCTGAAAGCACCTGCGGTTCTGGCAATGCCGTCCACGTCCGCTCCAGCCGTGCTCGGTGTGTGCGTTTGATCTGCTGCCAGCGCAGCATCCGGTCGCGCGCTTCGTCAACGAACCGGTGCCGGCGTGCGATGATCGCGAACGGAATCAAGACGCCTAGGGCTACCCATCCGGCCATCGGCCACCCGCCGGCTCGGTAGGCCAAAAATACGCCCACGGCGCCGGCAAGAGCGACCCAGAACCGAACGGCGGCAATGCGCCGGCTGATGTCATCGTAGCGTTTCGCTACCCGGCCGGCACGCGCCTCGTACCGGGCCAGCCACGCAGTCAGGGTGGAAGGGGTTGAATCCAAAGGGGTGAAGATGCCATCTCCAGGAGATGCCATCTCCGAGAGATCAGAACGAAGGGGTTTTGCAGATAAAGCTATGCGGGGGAAAGACGTACGCTGTCGGAAATCAACAACTCATCCACCTTTCCACATGACCAGTCCTCCACGCCTCTACTCCATCAACCCCGGTTCGCGGTCGAGGAATTCCTCGTAGAGCTGCTGTTGCAAGCTCGTCATGGGCACTAGGAAACCGTCGATGAAGACGTGGACAACGTCGGTCTTTGGCTCGAATGGGTCACCGTTGGCTACGAAGAGGTTGGCCTTTTTGCCGGCTTCGATGCTACCCAGTTGATCCCCGAGACCGAAGATCTCCGCGGGGCCTAGCGTGACGGCCCGAAGTGCCGCGTCCTTGCCGAGGCCGTACGCTGCTGCAAAGCCAGCGTGGAAGGGCAAGTTGCGGAAGTTGCCCATCATGTCGTTGGTGCGCAGCGCGATTTTGACGCCGGCAGCGTGCAGGAGGCCGGCGTTGGCGTACGGCTTGTCGTAGCGGTCGCTGGAGCGGGTGGGGGTCGAGAGCACGGGGCCCACGATGCAGGGCCGGCCGGCTTCGGCGAGTTCATCGGCCACGCGCCAGCCCTCGGCACATCCGGAGAGGATCGCGTCTTCGATCTCCCGTTCGCCGGCCCACTTGACAGCCGCACGCAGTTGCCCAGCTGTGTTCGCTTGGATCAAAACGGGCATCTCGCCGCGGACAGCTGGCAGCATCGCTTGGATGGCCGGGACGTATTCCGGCAGGCGCTCAGCGTCCGGGTTGGCGGCGTAGGCGCTGTCGATCCGCGCGTAAGCGAGCGCGGCGTCCCAGGCCTCGTCGAGTTTCTTGACGGCGTTCTTGTAGGCCTTCTCGATTTCGTCGTCCGAGCGCCGGTCCCACCAGCCGCGCTTGCCCGACCGTGGAAATTCGATCACGAGTGCGCTGAAGTCGGCGTACATCTGCTCAGGCGTGTAGCCAAAGAGATCGACGAGGGCCGCTTCACCGGGCATCAGACCGCCACTCGGGACGGTCAACGCCGTCGTGATGCCGGCCACGCGGGTAACGGGAATCAGGATGCTGTTCGGGTTGACCGCCGTCAGAGCTTTCATCTGCGGGGCCAATTCGCCCACTTCGTTTACGTCCTGCGATTCCGGCAACGAGCCTACCTCACGGATGCCGAGCGTGGTGCCGGCGTCGATCATGCCGGGGTAGATCGTGTGATCGGTGCAGTCGATGACGGCGTCGAGGGTGTCGGGCAAGCGCACGTTTGCGCCGACTTCAGCGATCAGGCCGTCGCGGATCAGC
>JBCDHV010000113.1:0-9325 GCA_038749615.1 Bacteroidota bacterium | reverse complement strand
TTCGGGTAGCTCGGTCAGTACGTCTAGGTCGTACGGGGGATCGGCGAGGACGAGATCGTAGGTCGCCCCTGAACTGCGCTCGATGAACCGGATGGCGTTCGTCCGCACGAACAGGCACTGCCGCTCGACGCCGAGCGACTCTGCGTTCGCCCGTGCAACACGTAGCACCTTGCCGTTCAGCTCCACGAACGTCGACGACCGGGCGCCTCGGCTAATGGCTTCGAGGCCAAGTGCTCCGGTGCCGGCGAACAGGTCGAGCACCCGAGCCTCGTCCAGGTCCATGCGGTGCTGGACCAAGTTGAACAGGGATTCCCGCACCCGGTCGGTGCTTGGGCGGGTCAACAGCCCGTTGGGCGCCTTGATCGTACGGTTTCGGTATTGGCCGGCGATGATGCGCAAGGCAGTCAGACGATTTCTAGACGGTCGACACTGAGCGAAGCCCCGAGGCAGGGCGCGAAAACGGACGGGACCGTCTGAATTTTGGTTTCCGAAGCATCGAAGACCTCGAGTGGGTTCAAGGTTTCGAGCTCGGATTGAAACAGGGTGGCCAAGGCATGGGGTGAATCCTGAACCGACCCGTAGGCCAGGAGCCGGCCGACTCGGCGCGGGGCGACACCCAGGCGTTTGAGCATCGAGGCCACGTAGAAGGGCGAGTCGCCGGAGGAGGCCGCCGGCGCGTACCAACTGTGGACCCACTCGCCGGCCCGCGACAGCGTAAACTCGGCGTGCGAAGGGTAGCGCCCGACAGCCAGCACGAACGGCGTCCGGCTCGACGCATTCCGGGAAATCCGGGCCAAGAGCGTTGAGACGGCCCGCGTGCTCGACCAAAATTGGTAGGCCGGCATACCGAGGCGCGTCAGAAACAGCTCAATCTGACCGACGAGGTCGATGGGGACCCGGTGGAGGTGATACCACGCAACCTGTTCGTCCAGAGAACGCACGGGCTCCATCGTCACGAGCGGTGGGTAGCCGGCATCGAAAGAGCTGAGAATGCCCGTTTCAAAACGCGCTTGTCTCATGCGCTCGACGGCGGGCGTTTCGCTCGGCATCGGGAGAAAGAACTCGACGCAGTCGCACGGGTGCAAGGCGACGTGAAGTCGGTCGATTCGCGAGCGGCCGAAGACTTCTTCCAAGGCCTCCGTGAACGCGAGGTACCGGCCCGTAGCAGCGCCATCGCTCAGGCTTTCCACGAGGTCGAAATCAAAGTCGCACGACCCCAGACGAACAAGACGCGGAGGCCGGTCATCAAAGACCACGACCTCCGCGTAGTGAAGCTCGTCGCCGATAATGCTAATCGACGCGATCCGTTCTGGCATAGGTATACTTACTCCCAGTTGGCAGCGTGGAGCTGCGTGACGTCCGGTAGTTCTGACCCGATGGCATCCTCGGAGTCAGGATCTTTGAGCAGGTAGATCGACACGCGGGACGTGTCGTTGACCGAGTACTCGAATCGCTTGCCGGTACGTGGGGACGTGGCCAGAGAATCTGCACTGGGCACCGGATCGCCTTGGAAGAGGCTATCGGCCATGCTGCGGTAGGCGGGGTCCGTCTTGGCGTAGACTACCAACGAGTCCAGCGTCGAGGGGAAGCGGTCGTTTTCTTCGTAGTACGCCCGGAGAATCGTGCGAACATCGTCCATACGCTCACGGGTCAGCTGTTCCATGCGCTCGGCCTCCCGTACGACTTGATAGGGCTCAGTGATGGACACGTATAGGAAATAGGCAAGGCCGACGATGGCGAGGCCAAGTACAACTTGTGCCGCGAGGACGCCGGCACTGCGGCTGGTGGAAGCCATGGGGGTTTGTCCAGGTAAATGAGGAGTTTAGGCGGGAGGTGGTGACGCGGGGCCTAGAATTGAAGCATGACCCTCGAGCGCGCCTTTCAAAAATATGGTCCGCCTTTTCGTTTTGCAAACAACGCTCAGCGGATCAGTAGGCAGCCAAGTCGTTGGTTTGCCCGCCTGCCGGCCCGCTTAGGGTCGATAAGATCACAACCGCGAGGGAAAGACGCTGAATGGGCAGCGAACTTCCGGTGAAAGCGCTGTTTGGCGCGAGGATTTGAGGGGATGTCGGCCGCGTGTCGGATCGTGTCCTGTGTTTGCGCATTCGATGGGGCTTTCGCTCCACCCATACCTCGTACCCGCTCAATGGCCCCAAAGCTGCTCATCAACATCGATCACGTGGCCACGCTGCGCAATGCACGCCGTGAGGCCTTTCCTGACCCGGTCCATGCCGCCGCGATTTGTGAAGCGGCCGGCGCGGACGGCATCGTGTTTCACCTGCGCGAAGACCGCCGGCACATCAACGATACAGACGTTCGCCGGCTCAAGGAATCGGTAAAAGGAAAGCTGGATTTCGAACTGTCGACGGCCGAGGAGATCGTCCGCATCTGCATCGACACCCAGCCGCAGTTGGCGACGCTCGTCCCCGAACGCCGGGAGGAAATCACGACGGAAGGGGGGCTCGACGTTGTGCGGCACGAGGGGCGGATCTCCGAAGTCGTGGGCCGGCTTCAGGAGGCGGGTATCGAAGCTGCGCTTTTCGTGGACCCCGTGCCGGAGCAGATTGCTGCGTGTGCAGCCGTCGGCGCAGATTCGATCGAGTTGCACACGGGCGATTTCGCCAACGCCAGGAAGCCTGCTGAGCAACGGGAGCACGCCCGCCGGCTCGGAGCGGCAGCCGAGCAGGCCCACGCGGCCGGCTTGGAAGTGCATGCCGGCCATGGGCTCGATTACTTCAACTACCCGTTGTTTCGGCAGCATGTCCCGCATCTCGCGGAGGTCTCGATTGGGTTTGCCGTCGTGGCGCGGGCGGTGCTGGTGGGAATGGACCGAGCGGTCCGCGACATGAAGGCTCTGCTCTGACCGCTACCTCTTCGGCAACTTCCAACAGCGCAACAACACCATGGAACACGTGGAACACAGCGACGCGAACTGGGGCGGTACGGACGGGCATAAGAGTGGCTACGTCACGCTCGTCGGCCGGCCCAACGTTGGGAAGAGCACCCTGCTCAATGCCTTGCTCGGCCAGAAACTGAGCATCGTGACCAAAAAGCCGCAGACGACGCGCCACCGCGTGCTCGGCATCTTGTCTGGCGACGGCTACCAGGTCATTTTCCTGGATACGCCTGGCGTGATCGACCCGCAGTATGGCCTGCACCGCGCCATGATGCGAGCGGTTGATTCGGCCGTGTCGGATGCCGATTTGCTGCTGTTTCTCGTGGATGCGACCAAGCCGCGGGAGGACCCGTTCATGCTCGAGCGCCTCCGCAGCCGGCAAGCCATCCTGGTGATCAACAAGGTCGATCTGATTGCACAGAAGGACGTGTTGCCCCTGGCGGCGCACTACGACGAGGCGTACGACTTCAAAGAAATCGTGCCAGTTTCGGCCAAGACGGGGCATAACGTGGACCGGCTGCGGGAGCTCGTTGTGGGGTTGATGCCGGCAGGACCGCCGTACTATCCGCCCGAGATGATCAGCGAGCAGCCGGAGCGGTTTTTTGTCTCCGAGCTGATTCGAGAGCAAATCTTCAAGCAGTACCGGCAGGAAATCCCGTATTCGACGCAGGTCAACATCGTAGCCTACGAAGCCCGGCAGCCCCCAGACAAGGACTTGATCGATGCGGAGATCGTCGTGGAGCGCGAAACGCAGAAGGGCATCTTGATCGGTAAGGGTGGCTCTTCGCTGAAACGGCTCGGGACGTATGCCCGGAAAGAGATCGAAGACTTCTTGGGCCGGCCGGTGTTTTTGAGACTCTTCGTGAAGGTTCGCGGGGATTGGCGCAACCGGGAAGGGTTTCTGCGCAGCTTCGGATACGAGTGATGGCAGGGCAGACCCGCTCGCGGGCTGTCTGGGCTTCCGCATGCGCGTGGACCGTTCTGTGGCGCTCGGGGTGAAGACCCGTTCGGGGATGTCGCTTCTGGCCGCTGGCGCGTAGTGAGCCGGTGCCCCCTCAGGGTGAAGACCCGTTCGGGTTGGGCGTCGAGGTACGCGTTGGCTCTAGATCGCCGTGGCCCTCAGGGTGAAGACCCGTTCGGGGTGAGCGTCGAGGTACGCGTTGGCTCTAGATCGTTGTGGCCCTCAGGGTGAAGACCCGTTCGGGTTGAGCGTCGAAGTACGCGTTAGCTCTAGAGCGCTGTGGCCCTCAGGGTGAAGACCCGTTCGGGTTGAGCGTCGAGGTACGTGTTGGGCTTTAGAGCGCTGTGGCCCTCAGGGTGAAGATGTGCCGTTCAGCTCAGCAGAACATTCAGGCAATCCTTCACCGCGAAGCGGTCTTCACCCCGAGCGCCCTAGGCCGTGCACGCGAAGCGGTCACCCAAGCGTCCGCGAGCGGGTCTTTACCCCGAGCGCCAGATCCGTGCCCTGCGATTGCAGCCACAACCGAGCGGCGCGAATGGGTCTTCACCCCGAGCGCCCTAGGCCGTCCACGCGCAGCGATCACCCAAGCGTCCGCGAGCGGGTCTTCACCCCGAGCGCCCCAAGCCGTCCACGCGAAGCGGTCACCCAAGCGCCCGCGAGCGGGTCTGCCCCCCCTCGAATCCTAGCTTTTCCGCCAAACCGGCATCCTCGACCGACCAGAGACCGAACGCACGCCGGCGGGGATACGTCTTGCGAAGCTCACGGAAGCCGGCTGCAGGGCTCGACGCGCGGCACAGCGTCGTTCGGAACTGAGCATCGTCGCGCCAGATGGGGTAGGCCTGTTGGGCAAGCCGGCTGAGGCGCGCGGTTTCCGGGAGATCGGCCGGTGGTGTGTAGGCGATGAGGGGCGAGCCGGGCCGTCGTTCGGCTTCGCCTGACCAACGGGGGGGCTGGCCCAACACGTCACACAAGGCCTCGTGGAGCATGAGGGTCCCGTTGAGCTTGCCGTCGAACGAGTATCCGGCGATGTGTGGGGTCGCGATGTCCGCCGCGTCGATCAGAGCCGGCAGGGGAGTCGGTTCGTTTGGCCACACGTCGAGGATGAGGCTGCCTAGTTGGTCGCGATGGGTACGCAAGGCCTCGGATTCCACGACGCCGCCCCGGCAGGAGTTGACGAGCCAGGTACCTGGCTGCAGGCGTTTGAGGAACTGGTCATCGACGAAGCCTCGCGTCGGATAGGGTCCGTCACTCGTCAGCGGGACATGCAGGGTGACGATGTCGCTCTCCTCCAGCAGAGCGTCGAGACGGACAAACGGCTGATCGGGCTCATTCTCTTGCCTCGGAGGGTCGTTGAGCAGGACGCGAAAGCCGAGCGCTTCCAACCGCACTGCCAGCCGGCTCCCGATCTGCCCAACCCCGATGATCCCGACGGTCCGGCCGGCATGGGAAAGGCCTTCGCGCTCATGCAGCGCCAAGAGCCCGGTGACCACGTATTCGACCACCGATTCCGCATTCGATCCCGGCGCGTGGGCAAACGCAACGCCACGGTCCCGAAGTAGCGCTTGATCGACATGATCCGTGCCGATCGTGGCCGAGCCGACAAACGCCAACGTTGAGCCGGATGCACGCTTCGCACGCAGCAAGGCCTCGTCGACGGCTGTCACACTTCGTACGAGAAGGACCTCCGCGCCGGCCACTTCGTCTGGCCCGATGGCGTGGCCCGGCAGAGTTGTGACAGTGCCCAAGGCCTGGAAAGCGGCATCGACGTGCGGAATGTTCTGATCGGCAAGGATGTGCATGTGGGCACTTGCAGTCAATGGAGACGAGCCAATGCGGCGTCCGGTGAGCCGTATCCGGCTAGAGGTACGCGTTGCTGGCAGTGGATGTCGTATATTGGAGGGTATGAAAACGGGTCTGGAGCAACCAGTCACGGGTTCAGGCATACAGAGGGGCACTGAGCTTCACCCGCAGAGGCGCGAAGGTACGAAGCACCAGCACCAGATTAGCTAGGAGAGGCACACCATGCGCGGAGGCACCGCAGGGAGGCACATGTCAGTGTACACGGGCACGATTCTCGTGCTCGCTGCGCTCCTCATAGGCGGATGCGACGCAGCCGACTCGATCTTTGGCGATTCCGAATTCGACCAGCTCAACGACACCCTTCGCGTTCGCATCGAGTCGGCCTCTGGAGGGCTAGGTGCGCAAGTGTTCCTGTTGCCTGACCCGGGCGACCTGATGACGGTCCGGCAGCTCCCATCCAATCCGTTGACCGCGTCCAAGGTCCGGCTCGGCCAGGTGCTGTTTCACGAAACGGAGCTCGCTGTCGAGAACCTCGAGCCCGAGGGGCTGAAAACGTATTCCTGTGCCTCCTGCCATCACGCCCGAGCCGGCTTCCAGGCGGGCATTCCGCAAGGCATCGGCGACGGCGGCGTCGGGTTTGGCAAGAACGGGGAGACGCGCCGGCCCGATCCACGGTACGACTTGGTGAATCTCGGCGTCCAGGCCGTGCGCTCGCCTGCGGTGCTGAACCTCGGGTATCAGGACAATCTGGGTTGGACCGGCCGGTACGAAAGCGTTGAAGAGCTTGCTCTGGCCTCTTTTCCGATGTTCCGGCTGGATGTAGCCGGCATCGATACGGTGACGGCATACCGAGCACTCTTCGCCGAGGCGTTTGAGGTTGAACCTGAGGAAGCGATCAACGAGGAGCGTGCGGCACAGGCTCTAGCGGCCTACATGCGGACCATCGTGTCCAACGAAACCCCCTTCCAAGAATGGCTGCACGGCAATCCGCTCGCCATGAGTGGAAAGCAGCTGGAAGGTGCGATCCTGTTTTTCGGGAAGGCCGGCTGCGTGGGGTGCCATAGTGGCCCAGCGCTCAACTCTTCAGAATTTTATGCGCTCGGGTTCAACGATCTGGCTGGCCCGGGCGCGTACACCGAGGCGTTCACAGAGGATGAATTCTCAGCCGGCCGTGCGGCTGTCACCTCCAAAGCTGCCGATCAGTTCGCGTTCAAGACCCCGCAGCTCTACAACTTGATCGACTCGCCCTATTACGGGCATGGGTCCTCGTTCAACTCGGTCCGCGATGTCATCCGGTACAAGAATGAAGGAGTAGCGCAGAATCCGGCTGTGCCGAGCAGCCAGCTTTCGGCCTTGTTCGTGCCGCTTGGCCTCTCCCGTGATGAGATCGACGCACTCACGGCCTTCATCGAGACGGCACTGTACGATCAGAACTTGGGCCGCTACGAGCCCTTCGCCGTCCCTTCCGGCAATTGCTTCCCCAACAACGATCCCGAGACGCGCGTCGACCGCCGGCTGTGCTACTGAGGCTGTTCTCGGCCTATCTAGATCGTGGCTCCGATGGGGGGAGCCGGCAGTATGCCCGCTAGAGACGTGCGGACGTGGGACGCGCAAACCGCTTCCAGAGCGGAAACGAAAGGCCACGCAGACCCGGAACATCTAGGTTCTGTAAAGGAGATTGCAATGTTGAGTGAAGGAACGGCTTGGATTCAGTGAAAATAGGCACCTAAAAACAAGATATACAAATACTTAGATTGTCATGCCTTTTTGAAACCTGAGTTTCTGAGCAGCTTTTAACAAGTACCGAAAAAAGAAAGAGATCTGAGTTGTCGCTCGAAGAGAAAAAGGACGCGTTCGATGAGAATACCACAGGATAGGCCGCTTGCCGGCGCTGAACACCAGCAGCTTCCCCGGCACCAGGAAAAGCGGTCCACTGGCAAAAAGCGCCGCTTTGCACAAGCATCAGTCATGATGACGTTGGGAGCCGGCTTCTTGACCGTGAATCCCTTCAAAGCCGAGATGAGGCCTCCCGAGCCTCTCGAGTTGATCGAGGCCCGGCCCGCCGAGCCCATCGACCCGAGCATGCGCCGGCTGCACAACGAGACGTATGTAGCGCAGGACGTGTTCGAGAACGCCAAGCTCTGGCTCGCCCGTTGCATTTACTCGGAAACCAAACGACCTGACGAGCAGCGTCTCGTGGCCTGGGTGGTCCGCAACCGCGTGGAGACGGCGTTTCGTGGCCGCACGACTTACCAACGCGTCGTCCTCGACCCGTACCAGTTCAGCGCCTTCAACCCCGGTGAATACTCGCGCCGGCACTTCATGTCGCTCAAGCCTTCGTACAACGAGCGCACGTGGCAGCAAGCGTTGAACATCGCCGAGGAAGTGCTGCTGGCCGACCCGTTGGCCCGGCCGTTTGCTCTCAATACTCGGCATTTCTACAGCGAACGCTCGATGCCCTCGCACATGCGTCACCCTCGGTGGGCCAAGAACCGGGTCCCGGTCAACCTGGCTGATTTCGACATCGACGAGCGCCGGTTTCGGTTCTACTCCAACATTTCGTAGGTCTGCTGGCGGCTTGTTGGCTGAGCTGTTGGGCTAGATTGGGTTTTGGGTGTACCGGGGAATGACCTAAGTTTCCGGTAGTTCTCTCCATCACGCCCTGACCCCATCCCCGTGAAGATCTTTCAAGTCGACGCCTTTGCGTCGAAGCCGTTCGAAGGCAACCCGGCAGGTGTTTGCGTACTCGAGGAGCCGGCCGAGGAGGCGTGGATGCAGGCCTTTGCCAACGAGATGAACCTTGCGGAGACAGCCTACACCTGGCCAGAAGGGGACGGGTGGCGGTTGCGCTGGTTTACGCCCGTAGCCGAAGTCGATTTGTGTGGTCATGCCACACTGGCTGCTGCACACACGCTCTACGAAACAGGGAGCGTTGAGAACGCCTCCGTGATCCGTTTCCAGACGAGATCAGGCGAGTTGAAGGTGACGCCAGCCCAACGGGGATTATGCCTGAACTTTCCTGCCGAGCCGCCCGCAGCCCAGCCGCTGCCTGAAGGATTGACCGAGGCGGTGTTCCGAGGGATCGAGGCAGCGCCCGTGTGGACGGGGGCGAACCGGATGGACCTGTTCATTCAGGCCGAGTCAGAATCCGTGGTACGCGCGCTTCGGCCAGCGTTGTCGCAGATTGCAGATGTCGACGTACGCGGTGTCATTGTGACGGCCCCGGCAGACTCCGGCCAGCCTTACGACGTCGTGTCGAGGTTCTTCGCGCCGCGGTACGGCGTACCGGAAGATCCTGTGACCGGGTCTGCCCATTGTGCCATTGCGCCGTTCTGGTCGGAACGATTGGGGATGAGCCGGCTACGAGGATACCAAGCGTCTCCGCGAGGCGGGCTCGTTGGCATGAACCATCTCGGAGACCGTGTTGAATTGACAGGTACTGCAGTTACCATCTTCCAAGCCCTTTTGAATTCACGTGCGAGCCGCGTGTAAACGGAACGCTGAAATCCAAGGCGCGTATGCGTTAGAGATTTTCGGATCCTCCCCCAGCGACGTGGGGCGCAGCCGAGAGCGACCAGCCTTCTTCTCTGCCTGCTTCCAAGCGGCCCCTCTGGATTCCTCTCTGCCCGCCTGCGACCTGTCTCGTTCCAGTCAAGGACAGCTAACCG
>JBCDHV010000112.1:0-9413 GCA_038749615.1 Bacteroidota bacterium | reverse complement strand
GCGAGCAAACTCCCCCCCGCCGTCCTATCTTCGGGTATCGCACTGGCCTACTCTGTTCTACGATGCCCCCTCCTGACGCTCAGATTACTGGATTACTGATTGAGGCCCGTGGGGGCGACCGGTCCGCGTTCGATGCGGCGTTTGCGGCCATTTACGAGCGTCTGGAAGCCGTCGCCCGCCGGCATCTCATCGGCGAACGGCGTGGACAGACGTTGACCACCGGCGCGCTCGTCCACGAAGCGTACGAGCACCTCGTCGACCAAGACCGGGTCAACTATCAGGACCGCCGGCATTTCTTGAACATGGCCGGCATGGCCATGCGCCGGATCATCATCGACCATGCCCGGAAGCGCCGAGCGCTCAAACGCGGCGGCGGCCAACGCCCCGCCACCCTAGACGACAACCTGAACGTCTCCGCGTCCCAGGCCCAACACGAAGATCTCCTCGCCCTCGACGAAGCCCTCGAACGGCTCGCCGGCCTCAACGAACGGCTAGCGCGCGTCGTGGAACTCAAATACTTCGCCGGCTTCACAGACCAGGAAGCCGGCGAAGCCCTAGGCATCTCCGAACGCACCGTCCGCCGCGACTGGGAAAAAGCCCGCGTCTTGCTCTACCGCCAACTCAAGAGTTGACTGTTCGCCTCGGCTCGTTTGCGCTCGCGTGGGACGTGAACGGGTTGCAGGTGGCAGGTGACTCAGCCAGAAGCGTTCTGCACGTACCCGCGACCTGTCCACTCGCTACCCGCCACACGAGCAAAGCGAGCCAGCCCCACCTCTCGACCTGGTACCTCTCAACCTCTCCACGTGAGCGAAGCGAAGTGCATGCTCTAGTCGATTCTGCGAATTTCTTCTGCTCGTGCGAGCGGTTGTTTCGGCCGGACTTGGCGCGCCGGCCGGTCGTTGTGCTGTCAAATAACGACGGGTGCGTGATTGCCCGGTCTGAGGAGGCGAAGGCGTTGGGAATTGCGATGGGCGCTCCATTTTTCAAGGAGCGGGAGCGGCTGAAAGCGGCTGGCGTCGCGGTGTTTTCGAGCAACTATGCGCTCTACGGCGACCTCTCGAACCGCGTCCGCCACGCGCTCGAACTGTTTACGCCGGACGTCGAGCCGTACTCCATTGACGAATCGTTTCTGCTCCTCCCCAAAGACGAAGCGCCGGCTGAACTCTCGCATCGGATTCGCAAGACCGTCTGGCGGCGGTGTGGCATCCCCGTCCGCGTGGGTGCCGGCCCGACGAAGACGCTTGCCAAGATCGCCAACCGCCGCGCCAAAAAGACCGATGGCGTGTGCATCATCGCCGACGAATTCGACCGTGAACGGCTCCTCGCCGAGACAAACGTCGGCGACGTCTGGGGCGTCGGCTCGCGGATCGGGCCAAAGCTCCGGCAGCGAGGCATCGACACGGCCCTCAGCCTGAGCAGGATGAGCGACATCGACATCCGCCGAGACTTCGGCATTGTACTGCTGCGGACCGTGCACGAACTCCGTGGGATCTCGTGCTTACCCGTGACCCAACAGCCTCCGCCTCGCCGGAGCATCACGCACAGCCGGAGCTTCGGGCGTGCCGTGACGCGCGAAGCCGATCTCCGAGAAGCCGTCGCCACGTTCGTAAGTCGGGCTGCAGCGAAGGCCCGCCGGCATAAGCTGGCCCCGAAAGCGCTGCATGTGTTCGTGCGAACGGGCCGGCATGGCAAAGGCCAGTCCTACGCCAACGCCCTAACGCTCACGTTGCCCGAGGCCACGCACTACACGCCGGCGCTCGTCCGCGCTGCCCAGGCTGGCCTCGGCCGGCTCTGGAAGCCTGGCATTCGCTACAAAAAAGCCGGCGTGATTCTTCTCGATCTCGTACCAGAAGCCCACATTCAAACGAACCTCTTCCACCGCCATGATCCGCGCCACGCCAAGATCATGAGCGTCGTCGATGACCTGAACGCCAAATTTGGCCCTGGCGCTCTCCGCATCGCCCGCGCCGGCCGGCTCGCCATCGATCCCAAACACCCAGACCGCCACGTCCCCACCCGCCCCGCGTGGCAGCTCTCCATGCAACAACGCTCCCCCCGATACACGACGGAATGGGCCGGCATCGCGACGCTTTCGCTTCGCTCACGTGGAAACGTGGCCACGGGGAATAGTTGAGGAGTGGGGAACGAGCTGAAAGAGACTAGCTTTTCGGCACCTCTTGCCTGTTCTCTCTCGGTCAGCTAGATCCCTTCTCTTGTCCCCCACCTCTCGACCTGGTACGTCTCACCTTCTCCACGTGCGCGAAGCGAGTTCGCTTCGCGCACCGTACCTTCCCAGGCCACCACATTTCCTTCCCTCACCACCACGTGCATGCTTCGCCTGCTGCTCTCGTTCTCGTTCTGTTTTTTGCTCGTTCATGATCTGATCGCACAGGATCTAGTCGGCCTCGAATTTCGCTCGATTGGGCCCTACCGGGGCGGGCGTTCCGCGGCGGTAACCGGCGTCGAGGGGCAACCGCAGATGGCGTTTTTTGGCGGTACCGGCGGCGGCGTGTGGAAGACCACGGACGGCGGCGGCTCGTGGCACAACATCTCGGATGGGTACTTCGGCGGCTCCATCGGAGCGGTGGCCGTGAGCACCTGGGACCCGAACGTCATGTACGTCGGTGGCGGTGAGAAAACCGTGCGGGGCAACGTCTCGCACGGCTATGGCGTCTTCAAGAGCGTCGACGGTGGGGAAACATGGGCCCCCGCCGGCCTCGCAGACAGCCGGCATATCGCCCGAATCCGCATTCACCCGCGCGATCCGAACACAGCCTACGCGGCCATCATGGGCTCGCTCTACAAGCCAACGTCCACGCGAGGTGTCTACCGTACCACAAACGGCGGCACGACCTGGGAGCAGGTCCTCTTCGCCAATGAAGACGCCGGCGCGGTCGATCTCGTGATGCATCCGGCCAACCCGCGCACGCTCTACGCCTCCACATGGCGCATCCGGCGCACGCCCTACAGCCTGGAAAGCGGCGGGGCCGGCTCGGGTCTCTGGAAATCAACGGACGGTGGCGACTCATGGACGGAAATCACGCACCGTGCCGGCTTGCCCCAAGGCGATGTGGGGATCATCGGCGTGTCGGTCTCGCCGGCGAATCCGAACCGCGTGTTCGCGATCGTCGAGGCTAACGACGGCGGTGTCTTCCGCAGCGACGATGCCGGCGAAACGTGGCGCAAAGTCAACGACGAGCGCAAACTCCGCCAGCGCGCCTGGTACTACACGCGGTTGTATGCCGACCCGAACGACGAAGACCTCCTCTACGTCCTCAACGTCCGCTTTTGGCGCTCGAAGGACGGCGGCAAGACGTACGAGTCGATCTCGACGCCCCACGGCGACCACCACGATCTCTGGATCAACCCGGACGACTCCAACCACCTCGTCATCGGCGATGATGGGGGTGCCCAGGTCAGCTTCGACGGTGGCGAGACGTGGACGACGTACCACAATCAACCGACGGCGCAGTTCTACCGCGTCACGACCGACAACCACTTCCCCTACCGCATCTACGGTGCCCAGCAGGACAACTCGACCGTCCGGATCGCCCACCGCACCAACGGCAGCCAGATTACCGAGGACGACTGGGAGCCGACGGCCGGCGGCGAGAGCGGCCATATCGCGCCGCATCCCGACAACCCCGACATCGTCTATGGCGGCTCGTATGGTGGCTACCTGACACGCGTCAACCACGAAACCGGCGAGGTGCGCGCCGTCACCGTCTGGCCAGACAACCCAATGGGCCACGGGGCCGAGGGCATGAACCCGCGCTTCCAGTGGAACTTCCCGATCTTTTTCTCGCCCCATCGCGATGCGGAAACGGGCGATTACCCGCTCTACGCGGCCGGCAACAAGCTCTTCGTGACCAAAAACGAAGGCCAAACCTGGACGGCCATCAGCCCCGACCTCTCCCGGAACGATCCGTCTACCCTTGGCCCCTCGGGCGGACCGATCACGAAGGACAACACCGGCGTCGAGTACTACGGGACGATTTTCGCAGCCGCCGAAAGCCCCATCGAAGCCGGTACGATCTGGGCCGGCACGGACGACGGACGACTGCACATCACCCGCGACGGCGGCGATTCGTGGACCGACATCACCCCGCCCCGCGCCATCTTCCCCGAGTGGATGCAGGTCAACTCGATCGAGCTTCACCCGACGGAAGCCGGTGGCCTGTACGTAGCCGGCACGCGCTACAAACTCGGCGATTTCGCGCCGTACCTGTACAAGACGACAGACTACGGAGCGACCTGGACCAAGATCACCGACGGCATCGACGGCGAACACTTCACCCGCGTCGTTCGCGCTGATCCAGGCCGGGCGGGCCTGCTGTACGCCGGCACGGAATCCGGCCTGTACATGAGCGTCGACGACGGGGCGAACTGGCAATCGATGCAGCTCAACCTGCCCATCGTGCCGGTTACCGACCTCGCTGTCAAAGAGCACGACCTGATCGTGGCGACGCAGGGCCGCTCGTTCTGGGTCTTGGACGACCTGACGCCGCTGCACCAGATGACCGAGGCCGATACGGCCCCGATGCTCTTCGCGCCCCGGCCCACGCATCGCCTACGCGGCCGGCAGGCGTCGAATCCATCTGGAGCCGGCAAAAATGCGCCCGCCGGCTTGCTGCTCACGTACCGCCTGCCTGCAACACCTGACAGCAGCGCCACGACGCTCCGCGTTCTCGAATCGGACGGCACCGTGATCAAGAGCTTCAGAGCCACGGACCAATCGAGCGCACTCCCCCTCAAGCCGGGCCTGAACCGGTTCACCTGGAATCTCCGCTATCCGGATGCCGAAGGGTTCGATGGCATCGTCCTGTGGGCCGGCGGCTTGCAAGGTCCTCGCGCGGCTCCAGGCGCCTACACGGCACGCCTGATCGTTGGCAAAGACTCGATGGACGTGCCCGTTGATCTTCGACGGGACCCACGCAGCAGTTCGAGTGATGCCGACTTGGCCGCGCAGTTCGAGTTCTTGCAGTCGATCAACGCGAAGCTGACCGAGACGCACGAGGCCGTCAAGCGCATCCGGAGCGCCCGAGAGCAAATCAATGCGTTCGTCAACCGAATTCCCGAGGGCCACGCCGGCCGTGACACGCTGAAGACGCACGCGGCGATGATCACCGACTCGCTGACGGTCATCGAGGAAACGCTGTACCAGACGAAGAACCGCAGCCGGCAAGACCCCCTCAACTTCCCGATCCGGCTCAACAACAAGCTGAGCGCGCTCGTCAGCGTAGCTTCCACTGGCGACTACCGCCCGACCGACCAAGCCATCGCCGTCCGTGACGAAATGATCGGCCGCATCGACGCCCAACTCGACGCCCTCGCCGGCCTGATGGCCACCGAAGTCCCCGCCTTCAACGCCCTCGCCCGGTCCTACGAGGTGCCGGCAGTGATTGTCGCGGGGAGGTGAAATGTGGCAAGTGTTGCAAGGTGGCAGATGTGGCAGGGTTAGTTTGCCACACAGCCACTCTGCAACACCTGCCACATCTCTAGTTCACAGTCACCGGCTCGTGGAACGTGACCTGGCCCGTCGTGACATCATGCATGGCACCGACGAGGAGGACATCGCCGCTCTCGACGAGGCCGCGGATGATCGGGCTACGGTCGAGGATGTTCTGTACCGTCAGCTCGACGTTCATGTCGGCCACGGCCTGCACGAACTCGGCGTTTTGCGAGGTACGCTCGCCTTCGATATCCGTCACGGCGTAGACGGCCGGCGCGATGTTGCTCAGCGTCTGCGTCAGGTTGCCGAGCTCGACGTTGTCACAGGCGCCTTTGACAGCCCCGCATGACGTGTGCCCGAGCACAACGATGACTTTCGAGCCGGCAACGGCCGTGGCAAACTCCATACTGCCGAGGATGTCAGTGTTGATGAAGTTGCCGGCCACACGGGCAGAGAAGATATCGCCCACGCCTTGGTCAAAAACGATCTCCGGCGGAACGCGGCTATCGATGCAGCCCAACACGACGGCGGACGGGTATTGGCCCGTTGCGGTAGCTTGGACCTGGGCGAGGTAGTCACGGTTGATACGCTCGCCATCGACAAACCGTGCGTTACCGTCAATCAGGCCTTGCAGCACCTCGGCTGAGGTGATCGTCTTCTGGGTTTCAGCCGTTAGCGTGACTGGATCATCGGCAACGGCGAACTCAGCTTGGGCGCTGACAAAGGTGGGGGCCAACAGGAGGGCGAAGAGAGGAATAAAGAAACGAATACGGCTCATAGTGCCAGTCTCAGGAGTTGGGAACGGGCGTACGCCGGCCTGGGAATAGAGGCGAACGGTCGTTCGAGTTGAGAGAAGCTGGACGGCCTGATCAGAACTTGCGCGGCGGTCCAGAGCTGTACAAATGGGAAGGAGCTGCCTGCACACGCGGACGGGGCCACCCGCCGTGCGTGCTACATCCGTTCAAACGGAGTCAAACGGATCAACCACGTATGCCGGCTGCAAGAGTAGCGCTGTATGTGCGAACAAAACGGCATGCCTCAGGGATCGAGGGCTGTGTGGATGTTTCTGAAGTGTTAACACGCCATCTGACGCCCACCATTCTTCACAGTTGCTTCGTGAATTCGATTTCATGAAGCAAGCGCTTTGTGTGCAAAAACCCTTCCCGCTGGGAGAGCATTCAGCGTCCTTGTAGAAGGATTCCTACCCCCTGGCCTGGATTAGCAACGCTGCAGCTTGCTGCGTGTAGGGGTCTTCATCGCCTCGGTCGCGTGCGGCTCGCAGGCCGGCGTGAGCGTTCTCGAGATACGTCTGCGCCATCGCCCGGTCTCCGCGCCGGAGTTCAACTTCTCCCCTCAGCATATCGACGTAGGCGTGATACCAGTGCCCATCCGGCATGGTCTCCGCCAGCCCGGCTTCCGCTGCGGCAATCAACCGCGCCCCTTCCTCGTGCCGGCCCAGCGCCGAGCGAGTATCGCCCAACCACGCTGCGGCGAGCGCACGGCTCGGGTGTCCCGGAACCACAGCCTCTACCACGAACGCATACGACCGGGACAGCATCGCCTCGGCTTCACGGTACTCGCCGTTTAGACGCAGCACGTTTCCGTAAGCCGTTAACGACCGAGCACTCGAAAAACTGAGCGCCCCGCCCCGCTCCAGGTCTTCAACGATCCGCCGGGCCACGGGGCCGAGAATGGCTTTCGAGTCCTCGTAGTACCCAGTGTCCCGCAGGAGCGTCGCGTAGTTGTACCGCACGCTGCTGTAGAACGAGTGGGCTTCTCCCAGGTGTTCGCGAGCGAGGCCGATGGTCTGCTCGTACAAGTGCCGCGCCTCATCGAAGCGGCCCCGCTGCTTGAGCGCGAGCGCCCGGTTATTCGATGCGTTGAGCGTGTAGTAATGGCCTGGGCCAAGAATCCGCGTGTAGATCGCGAGGGCCCCGTCGATGAGCGAATCGCTCTCAGCGGTTGGGCCTTCAGATTGAGAGAGGGCTAGTTCTCGCATTTGCATCGCTCGCGCCGTTCCGATGCCGGCTTCCGGCTCCAGAGCTTGGCGCAGGAGCAAGAGATTGCCTGAGAGGGCAATCACGTTGTCGTACTCGCGGATGCTGTAATAGTAATTGCCGAGGTATTCCATCGCGTCGGCTAGTTCTTCCGATTCTGAGTCGATGCTGCGATGAATGCGAACAGACTCCTCGAGCATGGACACGATCTCATCGCGCTGTTCCTCATCACGCTGCAGCGCCAGGGCCCGGCCGAGATTCGCCAGCGCGCGCGCGCGTTCCAGCCGAGACCCCGACCGGTCGGCTATCTCCATCGCCTGCTTGGCCACAACCACAGCGGTGTCTCGCCCTCCGATTTCGGCGAGGTAGTGCGCGCGTGCCAGATCGTTGAAGGAGCCGGCCAACGCGGCGGCCTGATCCCCAGCCTCTTCGTACGAATCGACGGCGCCATCGAGCAACGCTACCGACGCCGTGGAGCGCCCCAACTGAAACAGCAGCTGCCCGAGCAACCGTTGCATGTCGCCGCGTAGCTCGGTGTCCTCGATCGTCGCCGCACGCTCGGCCCCGCGGAGCAGAATTTCGTCGGCCGTGAGGGTGTCTCCCTGCGCGATGTTTGGATCGGAGACCTGGAAGACACTCGACAAGAACCCGACGGCCGCCTCGGCCCGGTTGCGCTCTTGCTCGATTTGCTCGCGTTGCACCGTTACCGTGACGGCGTAGGTCATCACGAGCAGAGCCAGGACGACGGCTGCCAGGACGCCGCCGCGGTTGCGCTGGACGAATTTGCGCACGCGATACTGAACAGAGTCCGGCCGCGCGTTGATCGGGAAGCCGGCCAAGTGTAGCCGCAGATCTTCGGCGAGCGCGTCCACGGACACGTACCGGCGGTCCGGCTCCTTGCGCAGCGCCTTCATGACGATCATGTCGAGGTCGCCTTCGATCTGCCGGCGGAAGCGCTGCGTGCCGGCCGTGCGTTGCGCACTCGGTTGCGTGAGCCGGTCGCTGGGCTTGACGGGTTCGGTCTCGACGACCATGCGGGCGAGTTCGTGCCGGCGGTCGCCCTCGGTCTGAAACGGCGTTTGTCCGGTCAGCAGTTCGTACAACAGCACACCGATTTGGTAGACATCCGTGCGCGTCGTGACATCGCCGCCCGTGATCTGCTCGGGGCTGGCGTACTCGGGCGTCATCCACCGGTCGCCGGTCTGCGTCAACGGCAGTCCATCGGCCGAGCCATCCAGCAACTTGGCAATCCCGAAATCGAGCAGCCGTACATCTGGGCGTCCATCCTCCCCGTCAGACACGAGGATGTTGCTCGGCTTGAGGTCGCGGTGGATGACGAGCCGGCCGTGCGCGTGCTGAACGGCCGAGCACACAGTGACCACGAGCCGGACGCGCTCTTCCACGGAGAGGTTGTGACGGCGCACGTAGCCGGTGATCGGCTCACCGGGGGCCCACTCCATGACGAGATACGGCGCCTGCCCTGCCACCTCAGCAACGCCGGCATCCAACAACCGAGCAATGTTTGGGTGCGTCAGCCGAGCCAAAATGACCCGTTCAGCCTCGAACCGCCCTCGTGCTGCCGGCCCGAAGAGGTCGTTTCGCAACAGTTTGACGGCCACTTCCCGGTCGAATTGCCCATCGATCCGGCGAGCCCGGTACACGACGCCCATCCCCCCTTGCCCGACGGCCTCGACGAGTTCATAAGGCCCAACACGAGCGTTGAGCGCCGGCAGGCCCTGCTCAGCGCTAAGCTGAATCACGGCGTCGGCGAAATCGTCCAGGTAGTCAGATCCCTCAGCGTAGGCGGAAAGCAGAGAATCGACTTCCCGACGCAACTCGGTATCGCTCCCGCACACGGTATCCAGAAACGCAGCTCGCTCTTCGGCGGGCACGTCGAGCGCATCATTGAAGATCTCTTCGATGCGGGACGAGTCGGGACGGGGCATGGCGAGGCAGAAACAGTG
>JBCDHV010000111.1:0-9452 GCA_038749615.1 Bacteroidota bacterium | reverse complement strand
TGCTCGTCGGACTACTTCCCCTCGGTGCTGCTGCGCAGCCTGTCTTGCAAGAGGTGCTCATCACCCCGCGCTCGGACGAACGGGGCTACGTCATTCGCTTCGACGTTGACGCCAAGCTCGCACCGTCCCAGGTGCGCGTGTTTAGACCGTCGGACAACGTTGTGGATGTCATGCTCTACAACGTCAGCGTGGACAGCCAGCTCGTGCGTAGCGCACCGGTCGGCCCGATCGTCTCCTACACCGTCGAGCAGCGGAAATGGACAGCGGCTGTACGGTTTACGCTGACCGGAGGAAGCGCCGTCGATGTACGTTCCTATCCAGATCGGTCTTCTGAAGACTATCTCGTCGCGCTAAACGTAGACCAGACCGCGGAGACCGAAGCCATCGCCGAGTCGTCGGAAGAGCTGGGTGACATTCCCGCTGAGGTCCGGGAAGACCTCGGCGTCTATGACGACGAAACGGTCGAGGCTGCCGAGCCGGACGAAGAGGAGATGGCCGAGCCTGAAATGGCGGAGCCTGAAGTGATGGAACCCGAAATGACAGAAGAGGTGGAGCCGGTAGTTGCCGAAGAAGAGGCACCTGTCAGCCGGCAGCCCGACATCTTTGTCGACGGAAGCCGGACCCCACCTTCTGATGCACCCCGCCGCAGCGCCGCTGAGCGCCGGGTGACGCGTGCGTACGTTCCACCAGACCAGATCGTCTCGTTCCTGCCGTCGACGCCGTTCGATCAGTTTCTTCGGGACCTCAATCCAATTTTCGAGCGCGTCACCGGGAAGCGGGTGATCGACCTTGAGAGCCGCGTCGCTCCCATCGGCATCCCGATCGTGGGCACACAGTTCTTTGACGCCCTCGAGCTCGTTCTCTCTCAGTTCGATCTGACCTACCGCGAAACGGAGCAGTATTTCATTCTCGAAGACGCCCCGGAGCCCACCCTGTTTGCCGAGCGGATCGGTGCTACCGAGGATTTGAACCCAACAGGCAATGCCGCTTTCCTGGCCGATCTTTCGACGCGGGAGATTGAAATCGAGGCGATTCTCTTCGACCTGAACCAGTCGAGAGCCAAGGAACTCGGTCTGAACTGGAATACGGTTCTCACCGCGAATGCCGGCGGGGAGTCGCTTTTTGCAGTCAACACCGAAGATGTCTTTAAGCCCCTGGACGACTTCTTGATTGCACCGAACGTGATCGATGCGGGAATCCTCTACAACTTCTTCCGTGCGGCCGAGCAAAACGGAGTCGGTGAGACGGTAGCCAACCCTTCCGTCACGGTAAAAAGTGGCGAGCGAGCCGAACTACAGATTGGGTCGGACTTCCCCATCCAGGTGCGGGACTTCGCTGGCAACGCGATTACCTCGTACATCCAGACTGGTATCATCATCAACGTCGTGCCGACGCTCATCAAGGACGCCCTGGCCGACACGATGGGCAGCCCGGAGTTCGAGTTCATCCATCTCGATGTAAACGTCGAACGCAGCAGCGGCCGGCCACTAGCTGGTGGCCAGACGGCCGTTGACCGCAGTGGAGCCAAGACCCAAGTGCTGCTCCTCGACGACGAGATGACCATCATTGGTGGGCTGTTCTCGACGGAAGAGACCTTTTCCCGTAGCGGCGTTCCCATTCTGAAAGATCTCCCCGGTTGGTTCTTCGGGCTACGCTACATCTTTGGCTACCAGAACACCTCGTTGACGCAACGCGAGCTCCTGATCGTACTCCGTGCGAAACTGCGCGAACCGCTGCTTACGCGGATGGAAAAGGTTCGGGAGCGCTCGATGATCCAGGCCGCACGCCGCCGTGCCCTCCAATCGCTTCAGCAGTTCGATCCGGACGTTGCGCGCGAATATGGTCTCGACATCGACGACGAAGACCGCTAGGGAAAACCAGTAGGCACAGACTGCCGGCCTGGAGGCAACAGGCCGGCAGTGACGAAGAACACACTTGCAGTTGAACCCGTGGAGGCGCGAGGGTCAACTGCCCACTCTGGAGGCAAACGATGAAACGCTTATCCTCGCTCGGGCTGATGCTCGGGCTCCTCACCCTACTTGTGGCCGGCTGCGACTCGGCCGATGACGGCGTGCCCCAGGAGGGCTCCGTCCGCATCTTCGGCCAAGTCGTTAACGCAGAAACTCAGGAACCGGTATCTGAAGCCCTCATCCGGCTTGAACCCATTGGCCGGGTGTTCACCGCTGACACGGAGGGCCGGTATGACTTCTCGATCGACGTCGACAGCACGACGACCATTGAGGTCATCGCCAGCAAGGAAGGCTTCGACAGTGACCGTACGACGATTACAGCTGTCGCCGAACGCGAAATCGAGGTGCCGGCATTCCGGTTGACGCGCATTGCCGTAGACGGTCCGGTTTCTGGACGCGCGACTTCGATTCTGCTCAGTCAGCAGACCGCGACTACCATCGGAATCCGAGAGAGTGGCTCTGCAGAAACGGCCTCGTTGACCTTCGTGATGGCCGATTCATTGGGCCGGCCTGTGACGTTAGAGAACAAGGCCGTCATGCGGTTCTCATTGGCGACGACACCTGGAGGAGGCGAGTACATCTTCCCGGAAAGCACGGAAACCAACAACGCCGGCGAGGCCATCGTCAACCTCACGAGTGGTCTGCGGGCCGGCGTGATCCAGATCGTAGCCGAGGCTGATGTCGATGGCGAGACCATCCGGTCTAAGCCGGTGAGCATGACGATTCATGGGGGTCTGCCGGACCAGACTCACTTTACCATCGCCCCGTCGACGTTCAATTTCCCAGGCAACATCGTGTACGGGTTGACGGCTGAGATTTCGGTCATCGTGGGCGATGAGTATTCAAACCCAGTGCGGCCAGGGACGGCCGTGTATTTCAACACGTCGCATGGCGTGATCGAAGGAGCGGTTGAGACAGGGGCGGCTGGGGGCGGATCTGTACGGTTGATCTCGGCGAACCCTCTTCCAGGGTCAGGAGAGGTCGCCGTCGTGCGAGCCAGTACCTCCGACAAGAACGAGAACGAGGTAGTTGGCTACACCGCCGTCGTTATGTCTGGGCCAACGACGATTCAAGTGACCCCGGGGTTCGCAGCACTTGGGCAGACCTACCAGGTCAGGCTTGCTGATCCATTCGGCAACCCGCTCACCGAAGGAACCACTCTTTCGGTATCGGCAGAGGGGACCAAGGTCAAGGCGGTCGGCAACTCCGATGTCACGTTGGGCGAGACCATCATTCGAGGGCCGTACGACGAGACCACATCGGCCGCAGACATTGTCACCGGGCCTGGGTACACGGAATTCAGCTTCCGCGTAGTCGAGGATCAGAACCTCGAAGAAGCCGGCCAACCGCAGGTCGAGACGGTAACCATCAACGTGAGTAGCGGAAACGGCAACCTCGAGATCGTGCTGTTGCCGGCTGGAGGAAGACCTCAACTCAAAACCAAAGACGCAACTCTGGAAGTGAACGGCCAAACCGTGCGTGCGAGCGTCGATCCGTGATCGGCTGTTGGTTGACAGTTGGGTAGTTGAGCCGGAATCTACACCGCTCGGTCAGACCTTGACCGAGCGGTTTTTGCGTACTCCCGGGCCCACACAGCCACACCGGGACATTGCCACACAGCCACCCACACAGCCACATGGACACACTCGAACAGCCGCCCACCGCACGTGTCCGCCGCTCACCGTGTGCGTCTATCCTTGGGCCCGCTGGTCTCGTAGGTTCACCATACACAAGCCGGCCGCCTTCACCCGTCCCCGCCGGCTCCAAGTCAACCTAGCCAAGCAGCCATCGTGGCTGCCTAAACTGACGGGACCCAACTCTTATGAAACGATTTACTCTCCTAACACTCGCTCTTCTCATGTTCGCCGGTTTCTCCGCGCCAGTCGCGACTGCCCAACACAGTGACATCGTTGACATCGCAGCCGGTGACGACCAATTCTCTACGCTCGTAGCCGCGGTCAAGGCCGCCGACCTCGTGGAAACGCTGAAAGGCGACGGCCCATTCACCGTGTTTGCCCCGACTAACGATGCCTTTGCCGCACTTCCCGAAGGCACGGTCGAGACGCTGCTGAAGCCGGAAAACAAAGATCAACTCGTTGCTATCCTCACCTACCACGTCGTGCCGGGTGAAGTGAAGTCGACGGACATTCTCAACGTTGCGCAAGCCCAGACGGTCAACGGGCAGTCGGTAGGCGTTGGGCTCACTGTAGGTGGTGCCAACGTCATTGCAGCAGACATCGAAGCCTCGAATGGGGTCATTCACGTGATCGATGCCGTCTTGCTGCCCCCGACGGACATGTCGCAAAACACGATGTCTGAGCGCCCCGCCGAGCTGATCCGCAATGCGATTGCCCTCGGTGCACCGCTCTACAACGACGGCAACGCCGAAGCCTGCACCGAGATCTACCGCACCACGGCCCGCGCGTTGCTCAACAGCAACGAACTGCCGCGCGAAGCCCGCATGGCGCTGAACACGGCTCTCGACCGGGCGGGCGACTCGCACGACTCCGACCGCCAGGCCTGGATCATGCGTGAAGGACTCGACATGGCCTACGCTGCCGTACGCTAGTCCTCCGTACCTGATCTCCCTCGTGTGATTTGGTGGGCAGATGGGTAGGTTGGAGGGTCCAACGCGGCTCTCCCACCCATCTGCCCACTTTTTGATCTCTTTACCTATGACGCGCTCTCTCCGTCTCGCCGGCCTTGCCATCATCTGGACTGTTCCAGGGGTGGCCGCCTTGAGCTACTACTATCTCAATCAGATAGTCACGGCTCAGCCGATGGTGTGGACGTATGCGCTCGTGAGTACGCTCCCGAACTGGTATCTCTGGGGGCTGATGACGCCCGTGGTCCTGTACGTGGCGGCACGCTACCCGCTCGATGAAGGGCAGTGGAAAATCAACCTGGTCGCTGCACACGTTCCGACGCTGCTCGGGGTGATGGCGCTGCACGCCATGGGGAATCTACTCCTCTTCCGCTGGGCCGGCTTGCACGACACCGTCAATACCGAGCTCTACTCGGTGCACTTTACGAGCCGGCTGCACGTCAACGTGATCGCGTACGTGACCATCGTCGGGGCGTACTACGCCTACGAGTACTACAGCCGGTACCGGCAGCGCGAGCGCCTGGCGAGCCAGCTACAGGTTCAGCTCATGGAGGCCAACCTCCGGGCCCTGAAGATGCAGCTGAACCCGCATTTTCTTTTCAACACGCTGAATTCGGTTGCTGCGCTCGTGCGGACCAACCGCAACAAGGCAGCCGTGAAGATGCTGGTCCAACTGAGCGAGTTTCTGCGCATGGCGCTCGAAAGCAAGGGCGTGCAAGAGATACCACTGAGCGAAGAGATCGAGTTTCTGCGCCGCTACCTCGACATCGAGAGCATCCGGTTCAAAGACCGGCTCCGGGTCGAGTTCGACATCGAGCCGGCTGCCAAGGAAGCCTACGTCCCCAACATGATTCTTCAACCGATTGTGGAGAACGCCATCCATCACGGCATCGCACCTAACCCGGACTCTGGCCGGCTGAACGTGTCCGCTCATGTCGACGGTGGATACGTCGTCCTGAGAGTCGACGACGATGGGAAAGGGATCGAAGACGATTCCGCTTCGGGCGTGGGTTTGAGCAACACTCGAGAGCGGCTCGACAATTTGTACCCAGACAACTTCGGGTTGGCGATGAAGAACCGCCCGTCAGGCGGGCTCCGAGTCGAAATAGAAGTCCCCTTTCATACCGACCCAGTCCTCAACCAAACTGAGACGTATCAACTCGCATGAGCCGCATTCTCCGAGCGCTGATTGTAGACGATGAGGCCCTCGCCCGTGAAACCATTCGAGTGCTTCTTGGCGAACGAGACGACGTAGAGGTAGTAGGTGAGTGTGAAGACGGACCGGCCGCTGTAGAAGCTATCCGATCGCTTTCGCCCGACATCGTATTTCTCGATATCCAGATGCCTGGGTTGAACGGGTTTGGCGTCGTCGAGGAAATTGGGGCAGACAATATGCCCATCGTCATCTTTGTGACGGCCTATGACCAATACGCGCTGAAAGCCTTCGACGCCAACGCCGTCGATTATCTCCTGAAACCGTTTGACGACGACCGGTTTGCCCGGGCCCTCAAACGCGCCGCGCAGCTCCTCGAGGAGCCTGCCGAAGCCGGGAAGGCACTGAAAAACGTTGCCGCGCTGCTCGACGAATGGCGGTCGGCTTCCCAGCCGGAGCGTGTCACACGCTTCATGATCAAGGAGCGCGACTCCATGTTCTTCGTCCAAGCTGCGGACATCGACTACATCGAAGCCGCCGGCGACTACGTGGAATTGCACGTCGATGGCCGCAAGCATCTCATGCGTGAGACCATGCGCCGGCTCGAGGAGGTTCTCGACCCCAATTCGTTCGTGCGCATTCACCGCTCCACGATCGTGAATCTAAACCGGATAAAGGAGCTAAGGCCTTATTTCCACGGCGACTACGTAGTCTATCTGAACGATGGCACCGAGCTCAAGTTGAGCCGCCGGTATTGGAGCCGGCTCGAAGGTTTGCTCGCCTGAACACGTTTGTTGGCAGAGGTCTGGCTGGCCAGTCGAACGTTGAAGATGCGGCAGGGGAGTGGGCGAGGTGATAGAGTCTAGGCGGAAACGGTGCCGATACGAGCGCTAGCCGCAGGCTCACCCGCCTACGAACCGGATTGGATTATGCGCCGATATCTCCTCACGTTTGGCCTTCCGTTCCTGCTTGCCGGCATGGTCTTCGCCCAGGACGAAGATCCTGTAGCCGAGCAAATGGAAGAGGCCGAACCTACCATCGTCGAATTGGCGGCAGCCGATGGACGTTTTGGCACCCTGGTCAGTGCGCTTGAAGCCACAGATCTGGTGAGCACCCTACAAGGCGATGGCCCTTTCACCGTCTTCGCCCCGACGGACGACGCCTTCGGAGCCATCCCGGCAGACACGTTGACTCATCTGCTCGAAAACGACCTGGAACGCCTCCGCCTCATCTTGCTGGCGCACGTCATCCAGGGCGAGGTGCCGGCGTCCGGAGTAGCTGGTCTGACACAAGTCAACACCATCGCCGGCTCCTTTTTGGTCGGGGCCTCTGAAGCCGGCGTCACCGTCGGTGCGGCCAACGTCATCCAGGCCGACATCGTCGCGTCAAACGGCCTGATCCACGTGATCGATACGGTCCTTCTTGAGTAGAGAAACATCCGAGACAGGTCGCCTCACGACCTCATATCCCACAGTATCAGCAAGGGCTCGAGCAGAGATGTTCGAGCCCTTCTTCGTGCTCGGACAAGCTGCTAGTGACGGGTGCCCATCTCTTTCAACTTTTCAGAGCACTTAGCGGGTGAAAGAGGTCTAGACAAAGAGGTGTAACCTGGAGCCCAGCGCACGCGTACGGCGGTGCTGATTCATGAGCCAGGATGGCTCTTCCGTCCCTCACCTTTCTCCGGGCTACGCATGACCCTCGCACTTCTCCTCACTCTCGTTGCATTCCTCGATACCAATGCGCCACCGAGGCCTCTGGACACGGCCGGCATCGACTGCACGTGCGCTGAAGTCTTCGAAAGCTACGCTGAGCAAGTCGAAGCAGCCTACTTAGGGTACCGGTTCGAGGTAGCGGACCGCGATACTCGGTTTTTCACGCAACGTACAGTGGATTACCGACGGCGAGCACAGCGGACGCCGCTTCGCCAGTGTGTTCATCTCATCCACGAATGGCTAGGTCTGTTTGGAGACCCGCATATTGGAGCGCTGAGATCGCTTTCGGATTCCACGCGGAAGGCTCGGGGATGGCCACAGTCGATGGGCATGCAAGCGCCAGATCAGGTTCGGCAACGGCTCACCGACCGAGCAGACCAACTCGATCCCGTCGAAGGGATTTGGTACGCGGGCAATCGAGTGATGGCTGTCGTGGAATCCGACGATCTAGCCGGCCTCTTTCTTGCCGTGGTCCTCGAAGAGGACGACGTTCTGGGAAAGGCCGGGGCCGTCATTGCGCGGTTGGAACGGGGGATTGAGCAGGGCCAGTATCGCGTCGTTGGCGTCGGGCCGTTGGCAGGCGAACGGAGAGCAAGCGTGCATGCTGATCGGTTGCTGCGCATCGGGCAAACCCGGATGGGGAGACGGTTTCCCGCCCCGGTCCATGCCCCTGATCCGCTCGATCCCTTCCGGCCGACGATCAAACAGCTAGAAGCCGGCGCTGTGCTGGTTAGCGTACCGTCTCACCGATATGGGTACAAGACGGTGCTCGACAGCTTGGTGCACTTGCATCACGAGGCGCTGCGCGATGCCAAAGACATCGTCATCGATCTGCGAGGCAATTCAGGCGGCTCCTCGATCATGACAGACGCGCTGCATCCCTATCTCTACAGCCCGGACATGGAACCTTCCATCTGGGATGGACCTAGCGCAATCCTGACCTCAGAAATCACGCGGGCATACTACAAGGCGCGTATGCAGTGGGGGATGCCGTACGCTCGGGCTGCGGTGTTGCTAGCGAAGGCAGAACTCGGCGACATCATCCGAGACCCACGTACTCAATTCCCAGAGCGCAAGCCCGACACCCTGTATGCCGGCTCCCGTAAGGTGGGCGTGCTCACGGATTGGGTGAATATCAGTGCCGTAGATGTGTTTTTGCTCGACATCCGGCGAAGCTCACGGGTGACGCTCTTCGGCGAGGCGACAAACAGCGCCGTCGATCACCTCAGCGTGACGAGACACGTCCTCGATATCCCCACGTGTCCGCAAGAAGGCTTTGTGCTGTATTTGCCTACGAGCGCTGCTCCTTGGATGCCCGATGGGGGCCTCAATGCGACAGGAATCGAGCCGGATGTGGTGCTCTCCATGCCTCAAAGCGAATGGATTGACGCGGCCCTCACAGAGTTACGCAGCGGCGGTTCACAGGCCACCGAGTAGACCACCGGTCTGCCATTCATCCTATCCCGCTGTACCTAGATGTTGTACCCAGGTATTGTAACCAGACGCTGTAACCAGAGAAGGCCCGAACACAAGTTCGAGCCTTTTCAGTGAGGTGGTCAGGGAGGGATTCGAACCCCCGACACATGGATTTTCAGTCCATTGCTCTACCACCTGAGCTACCTGACCATTTTTGTTACAGGACAGCCAATATAGGTGGCTAAGGCTGATCAAACGAGGAAGGCAAAGTGAAAACGAGAGCGGGGCTTTGGAATTATGATCTGGTAATTATGATTCGGGATGGATGATTGATGAGGAACGGTGCGGCCCAACCCAATCGAGTTCCTGTAGCCGAGTCTCCGGCAGGCCAATCCCGTTCGGAACGAACTGAGGTGAACTGAAAGTCCGTTCGTCGAGCCTAAACCATAATTGCTCACAACCTACCCCTCCACTCATCTACCTAGCCTCCCATCCACCCTTCCACGTTTCACCGTCCCCAGCCAAGCTTCTCGCGCAGGGTGTCGAAGTAATCCTGATCTGGGAGCTTGATGAGCTTGACGGTGTGCTGGGCTCGC
>JBCDHV010000110.1:0-9475 GCA_038749615.1 Bacteroidota bacterium | reverse complement strand
TTCGACCAGACGACGATCTCTGCCTTCACGCGCACGGGCGGTAGCTCAGACGAGGTCATTTTCCAGGCACAGACGCCACTGACGCCGCCCACCTGGAACTACACGATCCCTACGGCCGCCAACAACTGGCTCGTCCGGCTCCAAGGCGTGCGGCACATCACGTTCCGCAACATCCTCTTCGATCAGTCCAACCGGAGCACCTTCGGGCGCATTTTCGCGCTGGAAAACGGGGCGAACGACATTACCATCGAGGGCGGCGAGGTCAAAGGCATCCTGGGCGGCTCCACGGCCGGCGCGAGCCTGATCACATCGACGGGTTCCATCAATGCCCTAACCATTCAGGACACCGATCTCAGTCTCGGCTACACGGCTTTCGATCAACAAAGTGGGAGTACGTCGGAAATCAGGATCGAGAACACCGATCTCATCGGGCAATTCGAGGCCGGCATCGTTCTCTCAGGGGAGAACCCCACGATCCTGGGCAATCGGCTCGTGACCGCTGCTTGGACTGGCTCCGGGTTCAACGGCATCATCTTCGAAGGATTCGGCGGCCTGATCAAGAACAACGACCTCGACGTGACGCGGGGTGAACGTGCGCTCGTACTGACAGGCGAAGCCGACCCAGGGAGCGTGCGCAGAGTCTATGGTAACCTCATCAACGCCGCTGTGAGCGAGGGCGGCGTGCTGCTCGAAACGGGCCACGTGGAGCTGTATCACAATACCGTGCGCATGCCGGGGGGCGTACCGGCCGTGGTGCTGCCTTCAGACAAGGGCGAGGTGTTTGAGGGCATCCAGATCCAGAACAACCTCTTGATCGGGGCCGGCGGTGCGCCGGTGCTCGTTGCTCCTTTCCTGGATTCGATTGCGGGCAGCGACTTCAACAACTTGTTTTCCGATGACAATGAGGTCAGCCAAATCGAAGGCAACGACTTTTCGTTCTCTGACCACCAGAGCCAGACAGGTCTCGATGCCAATTCCACCTCGAAGAGCGTCAGCTTCGTCAACACCGGCACGGGTGGTCTCGCTGATCTACATCTCACTGGAGCGTCCATCCCAGACACCGACCTCGCCGGCGACCCGAGCATTGGGCAAATCGTAGGCAATGACCTCGACGGAGAAGCCCGCGGCTCGATCCCGCACATGGGTGGCGATGGTGTGCCGCCCGGCCTCGGCGGGCTAGCCGGCACGTACTGCGTAGGCACCACGGGCACACCCTCCTGTGCCGGCGGCTACGACTTCCCGTCCGTCGTCGATGCCGTCACGGCGCTGCAAACCCTTGGCATCGGCGCGCCCGTGCGGTTCGAGCTGAACGGCGAGCGCTTCACCGGGCAGGTAGACATCGGCCCCTTCACGCGGACCGGAGGCAGCACAGATTCGGTCACGTTCGTGTCGCCCGGATTGCCGGCTACGATCAGCTTCAGCGGGCACACATCGGCCGCCAACTTCACGGTCCGCGTCGCAAACGCTGACCATCTCGTGTTCGACAACATCATCTTCACCGGCGGAGGCAGCACGTACGGCCGCCTGCTCGTACTGGACGACGCGAATGTCCTGACGGTGCGCAACAGCGAATTCGACGGCCCGGGCAACGCAACCTCGGATCTCAAATCGCTCGTGTACAGCTCCAGTGCAAGCGTCTTCCTGACCTTCGCCGGCAACACGTTCACGCTCGGGTACCGCGGCCTTGACCTGAGAAGTGCCGGCTCCACGTATTCGGATGTCGACATAACGGGCAACACATTCTCTCGCCAAGAACAAAACGCAGTCTATGCTGAATCGACGGACGCGCTCGACGTGGAAGACAACCGCACGTTTGATTCCTCCGGCTCGGCGGAAGACTACACGGCCTTCTTCTTGACCGCGTCAGAAAGCACCATTCAGGCAAACCAGATCGACGTAGACCAAGGGCAACACGGCCTCTGGCTCTTCCCTTTCGGGGGAGGCATTACCTCAGTCGTCAACAACATGGTCTACCTCGGCGACGACCAGAATGCAACGGCCGGCATCCGTGTCAATGCCCCGCCAAGCCCAGGCTCGGTCGATGTCCTGCACAACAGCGTGCGCGTAGGATCAGATCGAAACGGCGCAACGACCCTGTTGGCCGGTACAGCCATCTCGTTGACCCAGCAGCAGATCGACGTGCGTAACAACCTGTTCGTCAACGAGGGCGGTGGATGGGGCATGACGTTCCTGCAACCTGTGGCCAACAGCGATGGCAACCTGATCTACACGACAGGCTCCACGGTGGCCCGCGTACAAGGCGTCAATTACGCAACGCTCGCGGCCTACCAAACGGCTACCGGCTACGACCAGAACGGCGTGAGCGTGCCGGTGACGTTCGCCCTTCAATCCGTGCAAGACGCTGACCTCCACGTAGCCGGCGCAAGCGATGGCGACATGAACCTCGGCATCCCCGAACTCCCCGCCGTCCCCACCGATTTCGATGGCGAAGACCGCCCCACCACAACGTATCGCGGTGCCGATCAAGGATCGCCGTTGGAGTTCGTGGATCTGCGCGTTTCCGTGTACCTCAAGGGCGCGGAAGACGGCGACCTGACGATGAACGCCGGCTTGGTAGCCAACAACCGCGTCCCGCTCTTCCAACCGTTCGACACGGCCCCGTGGAATTACTCCGGCACGGAGGCCGTCGCCACGAATTACTTCCTGAACAACCCCGACGCCGTCGATTGGGTACTCATCCGCTTGTTCAACCCGCCCTCCTACTCCGGCCCGATGACCGTGGCCGGCGAAGTGGCCGGCATCGTGGGCGAATCCGGCACGGTGAAATCGGCCGACGACGGCCTCTCGCGGCTGCTCGCCCCTGTGCCGGCGGGCAATTACTTCGTCGCCATCTACCATCGCAGCCACCTGCCGGTAGTCTCCGAAGTCGCAGTCGATTGCACCAGCTCCCCTTGCTCGGCCAACTTCATTACCACGCTCCGCGGAGCCGGCCCGGAGGCCCAAGGGGAATACGACGATGGCCAAAGCTCTCCTCAGCGCTTCGGCCTCTGGCCCGGCGATGGTAACAACGACGGCCTCGTCACCGCCACGGACGCTCTCACGCACCAGTCTCTCTCCACCTACGACCCCCGCTACGATTTCGATCTCAGCGGCCAACTAGACCTCGCGGACATCGTGAAGGCCTGGATCACCGGGCATGGCCGGGTTGCGTGGTTCGTAGATATGTAGTGTGTAGGTCTGTTGTTTGTAGTCCGGCTCGATGACTTCGAAAAGAACCACGAACTACAGACCACAAACCCACGATCTACAAAAATGTGGTGCGTGGGTATGTAATGCGTAGTTCGTCGTTTGGCTGAATGGACTCAAACCGGACCACGAACCACAGACCACAAACCCACGATCTACAAAAACCGCAACGCCCTGTCCTTGGCAGAGACGATCGGATCCGCGATCGGCCAGTCGATGGCGAACGTGGGATCATCCCAGCGGATGCCGATCTCGTCGTTGGGGTGGTAGACGTCCGTGCATTTGTAGACGAAGTCGGCGACCTCCGAGAGGACGCAGAAGCCGTGGAGGTAGCCCGGCGGGATGTAGAGTTGCCGGTGGGATTCGTCGTCGAGCTCCACACCGACCCATTGCCCGAAGGTGGGCGAGCCTACCCGAGCGTCGGCGGCCACATCGAAGACTCGGCCCCGGGTCACGCCCACCAGTTTGCCTTGGGGATGCGTGCCCTGTGCATGGAGGCCGCGCAGTACGCCCTTCCGAGACCGGGAATGGTTGTCCTGCACGAAGGGCAGCGGAAGGCCGGCCTCCCGGTAGCGCTCAGCGTGGAACGTTTCCAGAAAAAACCCGCGCTCATCGCCAAACACTTTAGGCTCCAGAATGAGCACGCCTGGTAACTTGGTGGTCGTAACGGTCATGGGGATGGCTCGCAGTGCGAGCGTGGCGGGTGGGCAGGCTCGCTTCGCTCACGTGGCGGGTGAATAGGCTCGCTTCGCTCGCGTGGCAGGTAGCAGGTGGACGGGTGGCAGGTCATGATTCGAGGTGGATTCAGGGTAGCGAGCTAAGTCATCCATCCTACATCCCAAATCATAACTGAGTCGGCCTCTATTACCCTTCACGGGAGAGCAGATCCTGCAAATATTTTCCGTAGTCGCTTTTGGCAAGGGGTTCGGCCAACGTGGCGAGTTGAGCCGCGTCGATGAATCCCATGCGCCAAGCAATTTCTTCCGGCGAGGCGATCTTCAGACCCTGCCGGCTCTCGATCACCTCGACGAAGTTGCTCGCCTCCAGAAGCGAGCTGTGCGTGCCGGTATCGAGCCAGGCCATGCCGCGGCCAAGCACCTCGACATGAAGGGTGCCGGCCTCTAGGTAGTGCCGGTTCACGTCGGTAATCTCCAACTCGCCGCGAGGCGACGGCTTGAGATTCCGCGCGACGTCGACGACGCTGTTGTCGTAGAAGTACAACCCGACGACGGCGTAATTCGACTTGGGGTTTGCCGGCTTCTCTTCGATGGTCTCGGCACGGCCTTCAGCATCGAAACTAACGACGCCGTACCGCTCCGGATCGTGGACGTAATACCCAAAGACCGTAGCCCCAGACCCTCGGGCCACTACGTCCTGAAGCGTCTTGCTGAACCCTCGCCCGTAGAAGATGTTGTCGCCCAGGATCAGGCATACATCATCGCCGCCGATAAAGTCCTGTCCGATCAAGAAGGCCTGCGCAAGCCCCTCCGGTTTCGGTTGCGGCGCGTAGCTCAGTTCTAGCCCCCACTGCCGGCCATCGCCCAGCAACCGCTCAAAATGTGGCAAATCGTGCGGGGTGGAGATGATGAGGATCTCCCGGATGCCGGCCAGCATGAGGGTGCTGAGCGGGTAGTAGATCATCGGCTTGTCGTAGACCGGCATGAGCTGTTTGCTCACCGCCAACGTCAACGGAAAAAGCCGCGACCCCGTGCCGCCGGCGAGGATGATGCCTTTCATGGAATGGATTGTTGGTTGGGCGGGGGTTGGTTGGGCGGGTCTGTTTGAAACGTTCTGCAAGACCTACACCGCCCAACCACAGCGAGCAGCGCGAGCGTACCGCTAGACTACGAGCCGTACTGCTGTTCATAATACGCTTGGTACGAGGCGTCGGCGACGGCTTCTAGCCAGTCGGGGTTGTCGATGTACCAGTTTACTGTTTCGCGGAGGCCTTCTTCCAACGTGTGGCGTGGTGCCCAGCCGAGCTGCTCCTTGAGGTACGAGCAGTCCATGGCATAGCGGAAGTCGTGCCCCGGCCGGTCCGTGACGAACTCGATGAGGTCACGCGACGTGCCGGCTTCCCGAGCCAGGCGCTCATCGACCAGATCTGCGATGAGATGGACGATATCGAGATTGGGCCGCTCGGCATCCCCTCCGATGCAGTACGTTTCGCCCTCGGCCCCGTGGAGCAAAATCGTCTCGATGGCCTCGCAGTGGTCGGCGACGTGCAGCCAATCGCGGACGTTGTCGCCCTTGCCGTAGACCGGCAGCGGCCGGCGGGCAACGGCATTCCGGATCATCAGCGGGATGAGCTTTTCCGGGAATTGGTACGGCCCGTAGTTGTTCGTGCAATTCGACAGCACGACGGGCAGCCCAAACGTGTGGTGGTACGCGCGGACCAAGTGATCACTCGCCGCCTTGGACGCCGAGTACGGCGACCGCGGATCGTAGGGCGTCGATTCGACGAAATAGCCGTCTTCACCGAGCGTGCCGAAGACCTCATCCGTCGAGACGTGGTAGAACCGCCGGCTGCCGGGCTCCGCGCCTGCCCAGGCGCGCCTCGCAATATCGAGCAGGTTGGCCGTCCCCATAACGTTCGTTCGCACAAAGCCGAGCGGATCGAGGATGGAGCGGTCGACGTGGCTTTCCGCTGCGAAGTGAACGATGGTAGTCACCCCCCGCGCCTCGACGAGTTCAGCGATGGCGTCGTGGTCGGCGATGTCTGCGCGGACGAACGAGTAATTCGGCCGGCTTTCGACCGACGTCAGGTTGAGCAGATTGCCGGCATAGGTCAGCGCGTCGACGTTGATGAACTCAACATCCGGGTGATTCGGAACGACGCGAAGGAGAAAATTCGAGCCGATAAATCCCGCGCCGCCCGTTACGAGCACGACACGCGGAGTATGCGTTCGATGAGACATGTACGATGAGCCTGGTCAAAGATTTGAAATCGGCTCAGTATACCCAGCCGGCTCAGCGCGAGCGGACAGATTTAATGGATTCAGGATGAAGGGTGAAGGTAGAAGGGGCAGGGATAAGGGGACAGGGAGAAAGGGACGGGGTGAAGGGGACAGGGCTGTGAGTCCCGAGACAGCAGGGAGAACGAGCGAAGAGCGGAGATAGGTCACCACAAACGTTCGTGTCACCAACGCAGCCGATGGCCCTTCACCCTGTTCCCTCATCCCTTACCCCTTCATCCTTCTACCTTCATCCTTAACCCGATCAGACACGCTCCCGGGCGATGATCTCTCGGCGGGCGGCGTCCAGGGCGTCGAGCAATTCGTTTGTGCGGTATCCGTCTACGGTGTCTAGGCTCAAACGGAGATCGCTGAACGGGACCGTGCCGGCTGGGGCCTTCCGCGCACCGATCCAGGCTCGGGCGAGGAACTGGCCGTTCCGGGCGCCACGTTCGCGTTCGATGCGGAGCCGGCCGTCCGTCAAGGACTGAATCAGCGCGTTGGCGGTGTTCAGGTAGTCGACGGTGCTGATCGTGGGACTGTTGGCGCAGAACCGGATCTGGGTTTTGCCTCGTTCCTTTTCGCCGATGACATCTATTTGTCCCTTCGGTTGCTTGGAGCGCTCGAAATCGTAAACGAAGCCGTCGAGTTCGGCACGCTGAACTTCGCAATAGCCGGTCTGCTCACAGGTAAAGCAGGTCATCGACTCAGGGTCAATCACACGCAGAAGCTCGGCGTGAGTCGGAAAGACACTACTGCTTGTCATCTCCCGCGCAATGTCAGCGTTCGGGGTGACAGTTCTGCATGAGTAGCAGGCGATCTTTGCTTTGATGACGTGTAGCATAATGTGCGAGGAGGGGTACGGCCATCCGGTGTCCGCTCCGGGGCCGCCGGTCCCGTTGGGGAACGTGTGACGCGATTCGGGCTAATCGCTGAAGAGCATGGGCTGAGTTGCGGTCTGCAAGTCCATGCCAATGAGCCTTGAAGTGCACTTCAAGTATACCGCTCTGTACCCGAGGTACAGCTAGGAGTGTATCGGAGGGGTGTGTAGGAGTGTATCGTGATCCAGCGTAGGAGAGCGCCCTACACGAGGTCTCTGCACGACGACGAAGCCCCTGCCCATCTGTGCCGCACCCGCCGGCTACCCGTCCTCAAACGGGAGCGTTGAATCCGAGTGAGATTCGCGGGATTCTCCGGGACCAACACTGGCCTCTTTCGTACCTCCACCCTACCCTTCCGTCCCACCAACCGCATCCACCTCAGCCCTGCCTCATGGAGGAACGTCTCTATCTCCTCGACGCGATGGCGCTCGCCTACCGCGCGCACTTCGCCTTCATCAACCGGCCGCTCATCACCTCTGCCGGCCTCGATACCAGCGCGGTCTACGGGTTCACCCTGGCGCTCATCGATCTGCTCAAGGACGACCCGGAGCACATCGCGGTCGTCTTCGAGGGCGAAGGCCAGACGTATCGCGACAAACTCTACGAAGAGTACAAGGCCAACCGGCCCCCGATGCCGGAAGGCATCCAGAACGGGCTCCCATACATCAAGGACATCGTCGAGGCGTTCGATATCCCGGTCGTTTCCTGCGCGAATGCCGAGGCCGACGATTGCATCGGCACGCTCACGCGGCGGGCTGAGGAGGAAGACGTCCATGTCATCATCGTCTCGCCCGACAAAGACTTCCGGCAACTGCTCAGCCCCAACGTGAGCATCATGCGGCCGAGCTACAAGGGCGAGTCGTTCGAGGTCATGACGGACGAGACCTTCCGGGAAAAATACGGCGGGTTAGAGCCGGAGCAGTTCATCGATATGCTCGCGCTCATGGGCGACTCGGCCGACAACGTCCCGGGCGTCCCAGGCATCGGCGAGAAGACAGCGATGAAGCTGCTCAAGCAGTACGGCTCCGTCGAGAATCTGCTGGAGCATGCCGGGGAGGTCAAAGGCAAACGCGCCAAGGAAGGCCTCGCCAACCACCGCGAGGACGCGCTGATGAGCAAGAAGCTCGTCACGATCATGACGGACCTCGAACTGGACGTCGAGTGGCACACGCTGCGCCGGACCGATCCGCATCTGAACCGGCTCCAGGAGCTGTTTCGCGAACTCGAGTTTCGGTCGATGTCGCGGCGGGTCACGGAGCTACTCGAAGGCAAGGGCAAAGCTGACGAACCTGAATTCGAAGACCCATCCATCAGCTTCGATTTCGGCCCGTACGAGGCCGTCGGGTTCTACGATCCGGACAAGGTCGACTACACGATCATTCGCAATCGCGAGCAACTCGATGCCTTCGCCCAAGAACTCAGGCAGCACGATGCGTTCGCCTTTGACACGGAAACCACATCGACCGACCCGACGCTCGCCGGCCTAGTCGGCATGAGCTTTTCCTGGGCCGAGCACACGGCCACCTACGTTCCGGTGCCACTCCCCGACGGCACGCGGCAGGAAGTCATCCTCGACGCCGTGCGGCCGGCCCTCGAAGACGCGCAAGCCAAGAAAATTGGGCAGCACCTCAAGTACGACGAGGTCGTGATGCGCCGGCACGGCGTCTTGCTCGACGGCCCCGTGTTCGACACGATGATCGCGCACTACCTCAGCGCGCCGGAAGCCGAGCACAACCTGGACGCCATTGCCCAAAAGCACCTGAACTATCGGCCCATTCCGATTTCATCACTCCTGGGCGAAGGCCGCTCCAAGAAAACGATGCGCGACGTGCCCATCGAGGAGGCCGGCCCCTACGCCTGCGAAGACGCCGACATCACCCTTCGGCTCGTCGAACCGCTGCGTGCCAAGGTCGAGGAAGACGGGCTGCTTGAGATTGCCGAGCAGATCGAATTCCCCTTGAGCCGGATTCTGGGCGGCATGGAAGCCATCGGGGTAAGCGTCGATACGGGCGTGCTCTCAAAGATCGGCGAGCAGCTGACGGCGGAGATCGACCGCATCGAAAAAGAGGCGTACGAGATCGCCGGCTTGCCGTTCAACATCGGCTCTCCGAAACAGGTAGGCGAGGTGCTGTTCGAGCGGCTCGGCATGGAGCCCATCAGCAAGACTTCGACCGGCAAACCGAGCACCAACGAACGGGTCCTCTCCCAGCTCTCGACCGAGCACGAACTGCCGGGGTTGATCTTAGACTGGCGGCATTTGTCGAAACTCAAAGGCACGTACGTCGACGCCCTCGCCGGCCTCGTACACCCGGAGACGGGGCGCATCCACACCAACTTTAACCAGACGGTAACGGCTACGGGCCGGCTCTCCAGCTCGAACCCGAACCTGCAGAACATCCCGGTTCGTTCGGGCATCGGCCGGGAGATTCGGAC
>JBCDHV010000109.1:0-9493 GCA_038749615.1 Bacteroidota bacterium | reverse complement strand
CGGCCGGCTCGGCTATGGCAACCAAAACGACATTGGCAACAACGAGTCGCCGTTCACGGCCGGCGATGTGAGTGTTGGGGCAGCGGTAAGCCAAGTCTCGGCCGGCGCTGCGCACACCTGCGCCCTTACGAGTGGGGGCAGCGTCCGGTGCTGGGGCCAAGGGGACAATGGCCGGCTTGGTTACGGCAACCAGAACGACATTGGCGACAACGAGTCGCCGTCGTCGGCCGGCAACGTCAACGTCGGCACGACGGTCGCGCAGATCTCGACTGGCGCTAGCCACACCTGCGCCGTCACGACGGCTGGCGGCCTGCGCTGCTGGGGCGATAACTTCTTCGGCGAACTCGGCTACGCGAATCAGGACGACATCGGTGACAACGAGTCGCCCTTGACGGCCGGCGACGTCAACGTCGGCACCACGGTGACGCAGGTGACGGCTGGGTCCAACTTCACCTGCGCGCTCACGAGCGCCGGCCAAGTTCGGTGCTGGGGCGCTGGCGGCAGCGGCCGGCTCGGCTACGGCAACACGAACAACATTGGCGACGACGAGGCCCCGGCCACCGCCGGCGACGTGCTGCTCTTCGACCCCAACCTCCCGGTCGAGCTTACGGCGTTTACGGCCGTCGCAGAGGGTTCATCAGCCCGTCTCGCCTGGCGCACCGCCACCGAGACCACCAACGCCGGATTTGAAGTCCAGCGTCTCAACGAACGCGATGGGCAGGCCTTCTGGGACGTGCTCGGCTTCGTCCCCGGTGCCGGCACCACGACCGAAGCCCAGTCCTACACCTTCGACGTGAGCGATCTCGAACCCGGCCGGCACGACTTCCGCCTCAAGCAGATCGATTTTGACGGCGCGTTCGAGTTCTCGGAGACCGTCGAGGTGTTCGTCGACGTACCCGGTACGCACGTTCTGGAAGCGGCCTACCCAAACCCGTTCAACCCACGGACGACGTTCGCCTTCCTGGTAGCCGAGACGCAGCCCGTCCGCGCGACGCTGCACGACGCGCAAGGCCGGCTCGTTCGGACGCTCTTTGACGAAGAAGCGCCGGCGGGCGAGAAAGTCTGGGTGCGCGTCAACGCCGAGGGCTTGGCGAGCGGAACGTATCTCTACCGCATCGAGGGCCGCAATTTCGCCGAGACCAAGAGCGTGCAGTTGGTTCGCTAGTCGGGATGTGTGGCTGTGTGGCAAGGGGGCAGGTGTGGCAGGGATGAAACCCCACATCTGCCACACGCCACGTGAGCGAAGCGAAATCCCCGTGATCAATTACAGCGACAGACCTGCAGTTCAGGAGTTCCCGAACTGTTCCTCGTCGAGGCGTTGCTTCATATGCCGAACCGTGAGAACAGCGAGTTGACTGGGATCGACCCGATAGATGACCCGGTACTGCTTATAGAACACCTCGCGGACTTCGTCTCGTTCTAACTCGGGTACTACACGGCCCATTCTCGGGGTGTAGGCTACCTCATCCATCTTGGCAAACAATCCGTCGATCCAAGCTTCAGCCATGCCGTCCCCGAGGGTGTCCAGATAATCTGAGATCTCGGCTACGCGCTCCAAGGCTGGTGTCGACCATTTGACGGCAACAGGTCTATTCATGTCCTAAGCGAGCAAGAAGAGCTGCTTTAGCATCCGTGTGATTGATTCCGCCGCCGGCATCGATCTCATGCTCTGCTTTTTGGATATCGAGCAAGAGATCAATTTTCTCCAGAAGAGCTTCGTAGTCTTGGACGCTGAGAACAACGGCTGTGCCATGTCCTCGTTGAGTGATCAGGAGAGGGCGGCGAGTCTCACGGACCTGGTCGATGAGGGTAGCCGCGTTGGAGCGAAACTCTGATAAGGGCTTGACATCCTCGCCCAAATGAATTCGGTTCATACCGTTTTGCTCAGATTTATTGTACGTACGGAAATACGCGCAAAGGTACGCCCAGAAGATCGCCTAGTTCGATTTGGCCGGTCACGATGCTATTAGGAGGGGTAGTCCCTAGCGCACGGGAGTGGGCAATTGTTCGGAGTCCGCAAGAAGTTCACCTCTAAACTTGATTGGTAAACTTGACCGGTTAACGGTGTTCAGCTACTTTGATTCCTGCCTTAACTGTACCTGCCCGCCACGCTTCCCACGATGTCTCAGAGCAGGGCACGTGTAACAGAAAGCACCAAAAGACACCAAGTTGACCCCTTGATTCCTTGCCGGCTGAAACCGCTTCCAGGATGCTGGCGGCTATTCCGTTGAGCGCTTTTTAACGTTTCGATCCCCAAGCTACATGCAACCATTTCAGTCTGCTGCCGTGCTCGGTGCCGGCGTGATGGGCGCGCAGATTGCCGCGCACCTCGCCAACGCTGGCCTGACCGTGCACCTTCTCGACATCGCGCCCAAGGATGGGCCGAAGAATGCGATTGTCGCGGGGGCGTTCAAGAGGGCCACGAAGATGAAGCCGGCTCCCTTCGCCAACGCCGAGGCGAAGCAGCGGGTCACGATTGGCAACTTCGATGAACACTTCGACCGCATCGCCGATGTCGATTGGGTGATCGAGGTGGTCATCGAGCGAATGGACATCAAGCAAGCGCTGATGGAGCGCATTGAGGCGACCGTCGGCGAGCACACGGTCATCTCCTCCAACACGAGCGGCCTGCCGATTGCCGAAATCGCCGCCGGCCGGAGCGACTCGTTCAAGCGCCGCTTTCTGGGGACGCACTTTTTCAACCCGCCGCGCTACCTCAAACTGCTCGAAGTCATCCCGACGGACGACACCGATGAGTCAGTGACCGAGCGCGTCTCATGGTTCGGACGGGTGCATCTCGGCAAGGGCGTCGTCATCGCCAAGGACCGCCCGAACTTCATCGGCAACCGGATCGGGGTGTACTCGATTGCGCGGGTGATGCAAGAGTTTACCGAGGGTCGATACACGATCGAAGAGATCGACAAACTGACGGGCACGCTGATCGGGCGCGCGAAGTCGGCGACGTTCCGCACGGCGGATGTCGTCGGGCTGGACACGCTGCGCCACGTGATCGCGAACCTGTACGACGCCGTTCCGGAAGACGAGAGCCGCGAGACGTTCCTCGTGCCGGGCATCCTGCAGAAGCTCGTCGATGCCGGCAAACTGGGCTCGAAGACCAAATCCGGCTTTTACTACAAAGACCGCAGTACGGGCAAAATCCTCAGCATCGACCCCAACACGCTGGAGTACCGCGAAGCGCCGGCTATCGACCTGCCCAGCCTCGACGCCGTCCAAGATGCCGGTGGCCTCGAAGACCGCGTCCGCGCACTCTACGCCGACGACGGCCGAGCCGGCCAGTTCTTCCGGGCCACGATGCTCGACACGATGGCCTACGCCGCGCGCCGGATTCCCGAGATCGCCGACCGGCCGGTGGATGTCGACAACGCCGTCAAATGGGGCTTCGGCTACCGGATGGGGCCGTTCGAGACGTGGGATGCAGTTGGGTTTGACACCGTCGTCTCGGACATGCACGAGGCCGGCATTGAGGTGCCGGAGTGGGTGGACCGCATGAGCGAGAAGGGCATCGGCTCGTTCTACGTCGAGGACAACGGCGCGCGCAAGGGCTACGTCCCCGTTCGCGGCCGGCATGAGCACATCGACGTGCCCAGCGACGAACTCAGCCTGGCCGTTCTGAAATCGGACGAGAAGCGCACGATCTGGGAAAACGACGAGGCCGGCTTGATCGACCTCGGCAATGGCGTGGCGCTCTACGAGTTTCGGAGCAAGTCGAATTCGCTCGGCACCAACGTCATGGCCGGCTTGTTCGAAGTCATCGATCTCGTCGAGAACAGCGCCGACTGGCGGGGACTCGTCATCGGAAATGAAGGCCGAAACTTCTCCGTCGGGGCCAACCTCGGCGAAGTGGCGATGGGCGTCATGATGGGTCAGTTCGACCAGATCGAGAAGATGATCGCCAAATTCCAAGAGGCTGTGCTGCGCATCCGGTACGCCGCCAAGCCCGTCGTGGTCTGCACGCACGGCATGGCCCTCGGCGGTGGGTGCGAGATGACCCTGGCAAGCCCGCATCCCGTCGCGTCGATGGAGAGCTACATCGGCCTCGTCGAACTCGGCGTCGGGTTGATCCCCGCCGGCACCGGCACCGCGCACATGGCCGCCTGGGCCGGCGAAACGGCATCGACGGACTTCCCGAGCGATGTCCAGACCAAACTGCGGCAGGCCTTCGAGCAAATCGCCATGGCCAAAGTGGCGACGAGCGCGCAGGAGGCTCAAGACTTCGGCTACCTGCCGCCCGAAGCCGTAATCGTGATGAACGCCGACCGGCGCTTCCACGTCGCCAAACAAGAAGTGGTGCGCCTGAGCGAAGAAGGCTACGCGCCTCCGCCTCGCCGGACGTCTGTCCACGTGCTTGGCCGGCCCGGCCGCGCCCAGTTCGAAGCGGCCCTCTACCAGTTCCGCGCCGGCAACTTCATCAGCGACTACGACCGTCATCTGGCGAGCCGGCTCGCCCACGTTCTCACCGGCGGCGACCTCACCGGCCCCGCCCACGTCGACGAATCCTACCTCGTCGATCTCGAACGCGAGGTCTTCCTCTCGCTCCTCGGCGAGCAAAAGACGATGGAGCGCATCCAGCACATACTGACCACCAACAAGCCGCTTCGCAACTAGGGTTGGCGCTTCGCGTCACCGACGGCGCATCCCTGTAAAGACGTTGCATGCAACGTCTCTCCGGGTGCTGCCACGTTCGAACAAAGAACCGCCCAACCACTTACCGAATACCATCATGCAAACCCCCGAAGCCTACATCGCCTCCGTCACGCGCACTGCGGTCGGGAAGGGCAAACGCGGGACGCTCAAGGATGTGCGGCCCGAATTCCTCGGTGCCGAGGCCATCAAAGGCGCGCTGGGCCGCGTGGACGGGCTCGACCCGGCCCTAGTAGACGATGTGGTCATTGGCTGTGCGTTTCCCGAGGGGCCGCAGGGCATGAACATGGCACGCATCCTGGCACTCAAAGCCGGCCTGCCAGACGACGTGCCCGGCATGACCGTCAACCGCTTCTGCTCCTCCGGTTTGCAGACGATTGCGCTGGCGGCGCAGTCGATCATGGCCGGCCAGAACGACGTAGTGATCGCCGGCGGCGTCGAGTCCATGAGCGCCGTGCCGATGGGCGGCTTCTACTTCTCGCCGGACCCTGACCTCGCCGAGAGCGATCCCGGCGTCTACGTCGACATGGGCAACACGGCCGAGAACGTCGCCGAGAAGTACGGCGTGAGCCGCGAAGATCAGGACGCCTTCTCGCTCGAATCCCACCGCCGCGCCATCGACGCCATCGAGAGTGGCCGGTTCAGCGAGGAAATCACTCCGATCTCGTTCGAGCAGGTCGACTACGCCGATGGCGAACTCGTGCGCCACACGGTGGACTTCGACACCGACGAAGGGCCACGGGCCGACACCAACATGAAGGCCCTCGCCAAGCTCCGCCCGGTCTTTCGCCAGGGCGGCACGGTGACGGCCGGCAACTCCTCGCAAATCTCCGATGGGGCGGCAGCGGCGGTGGTGGCGAGCAAGGAGAAGCTCGACGAGATCGGCGCGAAGCCGGTCGCGCGTTTCCTCGGGTTTGCCGCTGCCGGCGTCGAGCCTGAGTTGATGGGCATCGGGCCGGTCAACGCGATCCCGAAAGTCCTCAACCGTCTCGGCATGACCCTGAGTGACATCGGGCTGATCGAACTCAACGAGGCATTCGCTGCTCAGTCGCTGGCCGTCATCCGCGAGCTCGGACTCGATCAAGACATCGTCAACGTCAACGGCGGCGCGATTGCGCTCGGGCACCCGCTGGGCTGCACCGGCACGAAGCTCGTCGCCACCCTCATCCACGAAATGCAGCGCCGAAACGTCCAATTCGGCCTGTGTACCATGTGCATCGGCGGCGGCATGGGCGCTGCCGGCGTGTTCGAGTTGGTTGGGTAGGTGGGCCGTTCGCTCGCGCTGCTCGCTGTAGTTGGGCAGAGCGTGTTGGGCCGTCAGAGACATCCCTGTCGCTTCAGTCCGATCCGCAGCTCGCGGAGCGAGCGAACCACTCGCCCACCCAACTGCTCAGCCATCAAGATTTACACCGTTAACCCCTCCTCCCCACCTAAACCAAACCAGCCATGATTGAATTTGGCTATGGGTTCTTCTCGGACCTGCCGTTGGCCGTGACGCTGCTGAGCGTTGGGCTCGTTTTGTTCGCGCTCGGCTTTACGGGCGCACCGCTCTGGCTCTGGGCGATCGCCGGCTTTGCCGCGTTGCACCTCGCCGGCGCACCGATCTGGCTTGGCGCTGTCTTCGCCGTGTTCGCGTTCGTGTTCAACGTGCCGCCAGTACGGCGCGTGCTCAGCGGTGCGGTGATGCGCGCGATGGAAGCGCTCAAGTTTCTGCCGGCGATCTCCAACACGGAGAAGGAAGCCATCGATGCCGGCACGGTGTGGGTGGAAGGCGAGTTGTTCTCGGGCAAGCCTGACTTCAAGCGCCTCATGAGCCAGGACTACCCGGACCTCACGCCCGAGGAAAAAGCGTTCCTTGACGGACCGGTCGAGACGCTCTGCCAGATGACCGACGATTGGGAAGTCTTCCAGCGCCGCGATCTTCCGCAGCGCGTATGGGACTACCTGAAAAAAGAGCGCTTCTTCGGCCTCATCATCCCGAAAGAGTATGGCGGGCACGGCTTCTCGCCGTCGGCCAACAGCGCCGTCGTGGCGAAGACCGGCACGGCATCCGGCGCGCTGGGCATCAGCGTCATGGTGCCGAACTCGCTCGGGCCGGCGGAACTGTTGATCCACTACGGCACCCAAGAGCAGCGTGATCATTGGCTGCCACGCCTCGCTGCCGGCGAAGAAATCCCTGCGTTCGCGCTCACCGAGCCGAATGCCGGCTCCGATGCCGGCGCGATGACCTCCTCCGGCGAAGTTTTCCGCGGCGATGATGGCGAACTCAAACTTCGTCTCCGGTGGGACAAGCGCTACATCACGCTCGCGCCGATTGCCACCGTGCTCGGTCTCGCTTTCAAGCTGAAGGACCCCGAGAATCTCTTAGGCAAAGGCACCGATCTCGGGATCACGTGTGCGCTCATCCCGACGGATACGCCGGGCGTCGTCCACAACCTCCGCCACGATCCGATGGGCATCCCGTTCTACAACGGTCCAACGAAAGGCGAGAACGTGGTCGTCCCGCTCGACTGGGCGGTCATTGGCGGCCGCGACGGAGCCGGCCGTGGATGGCGGATGCTGATGGAGAGTCTGGCTGCCGGCCGTGGCATTTCCCTGCCGGCCACGTCGACGGGCGGCACCAAGTACGTCGCCCGCGCCGCCAGCACGCACGCGCTGATTCGGAAGCAGTTCGGCTTGTCGATTGGCAAGTTTGAAGGCATCGAAGAGCCGCTGGCCCGTCTCGGTGGGTTCTCGTACCTGCTCGAAGCCGCCCGGCGGTACACGAACGGTGGCCTGGATAAAGGCGCGAAGCCGGCCGTCGTCACCGCGATGATGAAATACAACACGACCGAACTGGCGCGCATGGCCATCAACGATGGCATGGACATTCAGGGCGGCAACGCGATCTCACGCGGGCCTCGCAACACGCTCTTCGGGGGTTACACCAACCTGCCGATCAGCATTACGGTCGAGGGCGCGAATATTCTCACGCGGACGCTGATGATCTTCGGCCAGGGCGCGATCCGGTGCCATCCGTACGCGCTCAAGGAAATCCAGGCGTTGGAAACGCGCGATGTCAAGGCGTTCGACGGCGCGTTCTGGAAGCACATCGGGCACGTGGTGCGGAATGCGTTCCGGGCCGTTGGCTTGAGCGTGACCCGCGGCTGGCTCGCCGGCTCCCCGATGTCGGGTCCGGCCGCTCCGTACGCGCGGAAACTTGCCTGGGCGTCCGCCAGCTTCGCCTTCCTCGCCGATGTGGCGATGGGCACGCTCGGCGGTGACCTGAAGCGTAAAGAAAAACTCACGGGCCGCTTCGCTGACATCTTCTCGTGGATGTACCTCGCCACGGCTACGATCCGGCGGTTCGAAGCCGAAGGCCGGCGCAAGGAAGACCGTCCGTTTCTCGATTGGACGATGCGGTACGCGTTTGCCCAGATCCAGAAAGGCTTCGACGGACTGTACGCGAACATGCCCGTGCCCGGCGCAACCTGGGCCTTCCGCGGTCCGGTTGCCGCATGGAGCCGGATCAACCGGTTCGCGCCGGCTCCGTCCGACAAAATGGGTCACAAGATCGCCGCGGCGCTTCAGACGCCTGGTGAACAGCGTGAGCGCCTACTCGGCGGTGTTTTCGTCCCAGAAGATCCGACGACGCCACTCGGCCGCTTCGAGCAGACATTCATCGTGTGCTACCAGGCCGAAGGTGTGGTCCGCAAGCTCAAAAGCGCCATCAAGGCCAAGCAGCTGCCGCGTGCCCACCCAGCCAAGCTCATTCCTCAAGCCATCGAGCAAGGCATCATCACGGCCGAAGACGCCAAGCTCCTCCAGAAAGCCGAGGCCCTACGCACCGACGCGATCACCGTCGACGCCTTCACGGCAGACGAGTACTTCGCCACGGCCAACCCCAACTACGGCTCAGCCGCCGGCGACGGGGCTAGCGTAGAGGCAGTGCCGGCGTAGCGGCTTGCCCATTCGCGTAGACACGTGCGCTTGTTTGCGTGAAAACGACAGCGGCCTTCGGGGAGACTCGGGGGCCGCTTTTTGTTGACCCGTTCGCGTCAGGTTTGGCAGGCCGCTTTGCGTAGAGAGTCTCTGGCGCTCAGGGCGAAGACCCGCTCGCGAAGAGCCGTCAGTCCGCCTTGCGTGATTCGATGTGGCGCTCGGGGTGAAGACCCGTTCGCGCTGGGCCTGGGGGGCCGCTCCGCGTGGTTTCGTTGACGGCGCTCAGGGTGAAGACCGCTTCGCGGTGAAGGCTTGAAGTGCAGAGTTCGGGCAAACATGCGACGCCAAGTTCTTAGGCCGTCCAGACAGCTCTTCGCATCCAAATCTCGCCAGGTACGAGACATTACCCGAGGGTCCTCACCTCGAGGGCCACAGGTACACTCTGCAAGTGCAGCCGGTCCCACACCCCCGAGCGGGTCTTCACCCCGAGGGTCTGAAACCTCCCCTGCGAAGCCGCCGCCGCCGCACTCCCGAGCGGGTCTTCACCCCGAGGGCCTCAAGCTCAATCCGCGTAGGCGGCCCAGGACGATGTCCCCGAGCGGGTCTTCACCCTGAGGGCCAGAAATCCACTCTGCGAAGCAGCCGGCATCGCACTCCCGAACGGGTCAACCAAGGGTCAACATCCGCCGATACGTCCCTGCCATCCGTTCCTGCGACGCGCCAAGCCGGTACATCGACATGACGATCAGGTTGGCGATTTGGACGCGGAGGTAGCTGTTGGTCGCGTACTTGCGGGCGGAGACGACGACGTTTTTGGGGATGATCCGAAACGGGCCGGCTTCCTGGAGGCGTTGGATCAGGTCGTAGTCTTCCATGATCACGAAATCGTCCCGGTAGCCACCGAGCCGGT